>DASWDS010000319.1:0-2553 GCA_036395165.1 Anaeromyxobacteraceae bacterium
GGACTCGCGCCCCGGCGCGCCCGTCTTCAACCGGACCATCCCGCTCAAGGACACCTGGGCCACGCGCGCGGCGGCGAGGCCCGAGGCGCGCAAGGCGAGGGCGAAGAAGGAGCCCGCGCCGGAGGCCGGCCCGACGAGGAAGAGGACGACGCGCGAGGAGGCGCGCGCCGAGCTGCGCGCCTCGACCCCCGAGCTCGCGGCGCGCTTCGAGCGCTACCAGTCCGAGCTGCGCCTCGGCGCGGACGAGGCCGACCTGCTCACGAGCGATCTCGGCGTGGCGCGCTACTTCGATGACGCGCTCGCCGCCCATGGCCAGCCGCGCTCCATCGCCCGCTGGCTCGCGAACGACCTCCTCGGCCTCGCCGGCGACGCTCGCCTCGACACCCTCCCCCTCCCCGGCGCCGCCTTCGGCCGCTTCGTCGGGCTGGTGGACGCGGGGCGCATCACGCCCGCGGCCGGCAAGACCCTCCTCGCGAGCCTGGTCGAGCGCGGCGGCGACCCGGAGGCGCGCGTCGCCGAGCTCGGGCTCGGCAAGGTGGACGACCGCGCCGCGATCGCGAGCGCGGTCGCGCAGGTGCTCGAGGCGCACGCGGCCGAGGTGGCTCGGTACCGCGCCGGGGAGAAGAAGCTCTTCGGCGTCCTCCTCGGCGCCGCCATGAGGCGGACGCAGGGCGCCGCCGACGCGGCGGTGGTCCGTCAGCTCTTGCAGGAGCGGCTCGGGTAGCGGACTCTCTTGACCATGGCCCCGCGCGCCCGCTATAACGCCGCGCTTGTCGCGGTCCTGTTGGCCGTGCCGGCGCTCGCCCGCGCCGAGAGGGTGGCAGGCGCCCTCCTCCCGGACGAGGCGAGGCAGGTCGAGCCGTACCGGTACCGCGTCGAGAAGAGTTACGAGGAGACGCTCAAGTTCTTCAAGGCGGTCTATCCTCCGGCGAAGTTCCCGCGGAGGCCGATCGTCAACCAGCCGGGCATCAAGGCGGTGCACATCGACAACCCGGAGGCGAGGCCGGGCGGCTGGGACGGCATGAACGTGTACGAGCTGAAGGGCGAGACGCGCGTGTTCGTGCTCGTCGCGCCCGCGGAGAAGGAGAAGAAGGGCCGGCGCCGGTAGCCGGCGGTCATTGGGGGATCGTCTAACGGCAGGACGCCAGACTCTGGATCTGGCTATCTAGGTTCGAATCCTAGTCCCCCAGCCAATTTCAGCCGTCGTGAGCGTTGACACCAGGAGCGCTCGCAAGTAGATACGCGGTGGTTCGTGGCCCCTTAGTCTAGTGGTTAGGACGTCGGCCTCTCACGTCGAAGACATGGGTTCAAGTCCCGTAGGGGTCACCATCTCTGCCCCGCCAGCCCTCGTCCAGCTGGCGGGGTTTTTTGTTTTCGCTCACCGCCACACGCCGACGGCGCGACCCTTGTGCCCCGCCTCGCGCAGCACGAGCCCGTCGCTCTTCCATGCGCGCGCGGCGTGAGGGCCCACCCACCAGCCCTTCGGATCACTGCGGCGGAACGTCTTGCGCAGCCAGTCGTGGATCTCCTGGAACGTGGCGCGCAGGCCTCGGTGCTTGCCGTGCTTCGAGGACGGCTCGTCGGTGACGTCCAGCTCCGCCCACAGCCGGCCCGCCACGAGCTCGCCCTTGTCGTCGCGCAGCGACCGCTCGTAGTGGATGACGGGCGACGGCACCTCCTCGATGACGAGCATCCCCTTGTCCGGGCCGCGCTTCACCGGGTGCACGATGACCGGGCCGAGCCTCTCGGCGGCGAGGTAGTACGCGGCGCCGTCGAGCGCCGCGACCACCTCCTCGTCGGCGGCAGGCGCGGTGTGGCCGGGAGGCACGAGCTCCGGGTACACCGTGAGGCCGAACCGGGCGAGGAAGCGGAACAGCGCGACCTCGTCTTCGGGGAGCATGAAGTACTGGAGCGTTGCGCCCAAGGACTACCTCGCTCGCTCGAGCAGCACGTCGTAGCTCTGCGAGATCTTGGAAGCCAGGATGAGGAGCTCGCCGACGCCGTCGGAGCCGACGAGACCGCCGCGCCCGTCGTCGGCGTAGAGCACGTTCACCACCTTGCCGCGCGCCAGGATGGGCATGGCGAAGGCGTTCTTCGGAGCGCCGCCCGCGAGCGCGCGCAGGAGCCGGATGTTCGCCTCGGTGCGGGAGAGCGGCCCGAGGAAGTGCGAGCGGCTCTCCACCACCGTCTGCACGACGCCCGGGCTCCCGAGCGGCACGTGGACGCGCGCCACCGTCTGTGGCGTGAGCCCGTCGCCGAGGCCCTCCCAGCCGTCGGCGCCGCGCGCATGGACGGTGAGCAGGACGACGCGCCTGAAGCGCGAGCGGCCGTACCGGAGGACGACGCGCGCGATGGCGCCGCGGTCCGCGACGCCCGCCAGCGCGGCCACCGCGTCCTTGAACGAGAGAGGCTTCGGCGCCGTCTCGAGCGCGGCGTCGAGCCGCGGCGCGGGCGGCGGGGCGCGGCGCTTCGAGGGGAGCGGCGGGGGCGTGCGCGACGGGAGCGGGGGCGCGGTCCGGGTCGAGGTCGAGGTCGAGGTCGAGGTCGAGGTCG
>DASWDS010000320.1:0-18879 GCA_036395165.1 Anaeromyxobacteraceae bacterium
CCAGGTCGGCTCCTCGTTGGTGCGGCCCTGATCCTGCGTCACCCGCTGGATCTTCCCCGTCTCCGGGGAAACGGTGAACACGTCGAAGATCTTGCGTTCGTCACGTGCGGTGAATGCGATGAGGTCGCCGCGCGGGCTCCAGCGCGGCGTCTGGTTGTAGTTGCCCTGGAAGGTGAGCCGGCGCTGGGCGGTGCCGTCCGCGTTCATGACGTAGAGGTGCGGGTTCCCGGCCCGGTTCGAGACGAAGCAGAGTCGCTTGCCGTCGGGCGACCAGGTCGGCGATCCGTCGATGGCGGGGTCGCTGGTGAGGCGGCGCGCGCCGGTCCCGTCCGCGTTCGCGATCCACACGTCGCTGTTGCCGTCCTGCGACGCCGTGAACGCGATCTGGTGGCCGTCCGGCGAGTAGACGCCACCGGTGGTGAGGTCGCCCACCGCGAGCAGCCGCTGCGGGCGCCTCGACGCGAGGTCGAGCGTCCACAGCTCGGGTCGGCCGCTGCGGTACGAGGTGAAGACGAGCGCCTTCCCGTCCGGGCGCCACGCCGGGAGGAGCACGATCCCGGGATCGCGGTAGAGCACCTCGGCGCGCTGCCCGTCCACGTCGTAAGCGACGAGCTCGCGGCCGCTGGCCGCCTTGCGCAGCGCGAGGATGCGCGTGCGGAAGACGCCCGGCTCGCGCGTGTAGTACTGCACCACGCCGTCGGCGAAGGCGTGCGCGAGCTGGCGAGCCGCCGCGGGCGGCCCGCGATGCGCCTCCGAGAGCACCTCGCGCCCGGCGCGCACCTCGAAGAGCCGGAAGTCGCCAGCCACCTCGGCCGGCGTCCTCCGGACGAGCGCCTTCACGAGGCCCTCCGCGCCCACGTCCGCCCAGCGGCTGAAGTGGATCGTCGGCGCGGTGAGGCCCTCGTTCGGATCGGCGAGGAAGCCCTTCGGGTCGAGCAGCTCGAAGAGGCCCGAGAGCGTGAGGTCGCTCCGGAGCACCTGCGTCATCTCGGCGGCGTCCGCCTGCGCGCCCGGCTCGGCCCGGAACGGCGCGACCGCGATCGGGAGCGGCTGGAAGTTCGGCGAGCCGACCTCGATGTAGGTGCGCTGCGCGCGCGCGAGCGAGGGCGCGGCCGCGAGGACGAGCGAGAGGGCGAGGGTGGTCGGGCGCATGGTCAAGGTCTGTACACCACCCCGAGCCCCTCGTTGCGGTACTTCTGCCGGAGCTCGGACGGCGGCGGCGGCAGGCGCGCCGCGCGGATGGCCCGCTCGAGGGCGCCGTCGAAGGCGCCGTTCCCGCTCGAGCTCTCGAAGGCGTGCCTGAGGACGCGCCCGTCCGCGTCCACGTAGAGGATCACCGTCGCCTTGAGGTGCAGCCGATCGCGGTCGGAGATGGTGGCGGGCAGCACGTAAGACTCGCGCAGCGCGCGCTCGACGAGCGCGAGGTACTGATCGCCCGCCGACGCCTCGCTCGCGTCACCCTGCGGGTCGCCGTTCGGATCCCCGTAGGCGGGCTCGGCGAGCGCCTTGTCGCGGCGCACGCGGGAGAGCACCGTGGCGAGCACGTCGCGGCCCTGGCTCGCGACCTGGGGGCCCGGCTTCGTGCGCGCCGGCGGGGGCTTCGCGCGCTGGGCGGGGGCGCTGGGCGGGATCGGCTGCGGAGCCGACACCGGGAGCGGCACCGGCTCGGCCGCCGACGCCGCCGGCGGAGGGGCGGCCTCCTTCCGCGGCATCCACTGCTCCGGCCGCTTCTCGCCGAGCCGGACGAGCTTCGCCACGATGGGCTTCTGCGCGAGGTCGATCTGCGGCGCCGGACGGTGCAGCGCCGCGCCCGTGACGAGCGCGGCGTGCAGCCCGAGCGAGACGAGCACCACCGGCCAGAGCCGCTCACGCTGCACGAGGAGCGGGCTCTGGGCGAGCGCCCCCGTCACCGCCCCGCCTCCCGCCGCTCCTCGCCCCGCGCCGGCAGCGGGTTCGTGATCATCCCGAGGTTCGTCACGCCGGCGCGCTGCACGGCCGCCATCACCTCGACCACGTAGCCGTAAGGGAGCTTCCGGTCGGCCATGAGGTACAGCTCGTGGTCGCGCGCGATGCGCACGTTCGCGCACAGCCGGTCCTCCAGCTCGTCGAGGGTGAGCCGCGCCGGCTGGTCGCCGGTGCCGAGCCAGATGGAGCGATCCTCCTTCACCGAGAGGACGAGCTTCTCCTCCTCGGCCTTCACCGGCTGCGCCTTCGCCTCGGGCAGCTTCACCTCGACGCCCTGCTGGATGAGCGGCGCCGTCACCATGAAGATGATGAGGAGCACGAGCATCACGTCGACGAGCGGCGTGACGTTGATCTCCGTGAGCGTCTGGCGGCCGGAGCCGCTCGTTCCGATGGCCATGGCGTGCTAGCTGAAGAAGTGCCGCCGCACGATGTTGAGGAAGTCGCTCGAGAAGTTGGTCATCTCGCTGTCGAGCACGCGGATGCGCGACACGAAGTAGTTGTAGGCGACCACCGCCGGGATCGCCGCGGCCAGGCCGAAGGCCGTCGCGATGAGCGCCTCGCTGATGGGCTTCGCGACCGTGGCCAGGTTCGCGTTGCCCATCTGGTAGATGTCGTTGAACGCCCGCATGATCCCCCAGACCGTGCCGAACAGGCCGACGAAGGGGGCGGCGCTGGCGGTCGTCCCCAGGAACGGCACCGTCGCCTCGAGGTGCGTCACCTCGGCGGCCGAGGCGCGCTTCAAGGCGCGCTCGACGTTCTCGATGCCGCCGAGCTGCTCGCTCATGGCGTCGTCGCCGTCCTTCTTCTGCGACGCCGTGACCTTGGAGAGCTCGACATAGCCGGCGCGGAACACCTGGCTGATGGGCGACGCGGAGAGCGCCTCCGCGGCCTGGTAGATGGCGTCGAGCCGCTTCGACTGCCAGAAGGTCTCGAGGAACTTCACCGACTCGTCCTGGGCGCGCCGGAGGTGCAGCCACTTCTTGAGGATGATGGCCCAGGACATCACGGACGCGAAGATGAGGACGCACAGCACGCCCATCACCACCGGGCCGGAGTGCGTGACGATCTCCATGTAGTCGAGGTCGCCGACGCGGGCGGCCACGGCGAGGGGCGACTGGATGGGGGCGAGCAGGATTGTGTAGGCCATCATCTCACTTAAGTGTTGGAAAACGGACGAGGTTTAGCACGCGCTCGGCGGGGCGTCCAAGAAGCAGGGCCTCGCCAGGGAGGCCCCTTGGTCGCTCACTGTGCCCGCCCGGCGACGCACCGTGCCGAACCGGCGACAGCTCCCCTGAATGAAACGCCTGTCGCGCGCGACTTCCTCCATGGCATGTGTGTTGCTGAACTGGGCTGAGCCGCACCGGACGGGCAACCACGCCCCCGGAAACCGACCGAGGACGACACTCATGAAGCGCGCCATCCTGCTCCTGGCCACGGCCACGCTCGGTATGACGGGGTGCTACTCGAGGCGAGACCCCGGCACCATGACGTTCTACTGGAACTTCCGGAGCTCCCAGGGTGCCGTCGCCGGCGACCTCTCCGTCGCGAACCCCGGCTGCGACGTCGCAGGCGTCGATCAGGTGGAGGTGCTCATCGACAACGGCAGATTCACGAGCACGTGCGTGGGCTCGAACGGCGTGCCGGGGGTCCAGCTCCAGCAGTTCCTGCCCGGCGCCTACCCGTTCCAGGTGAACGGCCTCCGGCAAGGCGAGGTCGTGTTCACGGTCTCGGGCACGGCGAACGCCGACTACAACGTGGACAGCCAGGTGCCGGTGACGCTCGACGCGGTCCCGACGCAGAGCTTCGTCCTCTTCTACAACGTGAACGGGTTCACGCCGACGCAATGCGTGTTCAACGGCCGCGGGGTCGCAGGCATTGTCTACTGGCTCGAGGACTCGCTCGGTCGTCTCGTCTCGACGACGCAGGTCGCAGGCACTTCCGCACAGCAGCCCGTCGCATGCGATCCCCTGTCGTTCGGCATCTCCGTCCCGAACCTGCCGGTCGGCGCGTACTTCCTGCGCTACTTCCAGGCGATCGATGGTGCGGGGGCGACCATCGTTCAGACCTGCGGCACGGGCGTGTCGCACACCGGGTTCCCCGCCATCATCAACCTCCACGATCCAGCCGTGACCGACGTCTGCACGTAGGGATCGTCATGCGCGTCCCAGAGAGCGGGCGCGGCCGCCCTCGGGCCCGCCCGCTCCTTCCGTCTTCGCGCGGGCTGCGGATTCCTCTCGCGGCATCTCGCGCGTAGGATGCGTGCCCGACATGTCCTGCATCGCGATCTTCGACTCGGGTGTCGGCGGGCTCACCGTGCAGAAGGCGATCCTCGAGCGCTCGCCCGGGCTCGACACGTTCTATCTCGGCGACACGGCGCGCGTGCCGTACGGCACGAAATCCCCGGAGGTCGTGACGCAGTACTCGCTCCGCAACGCGCGCTTCCTCGTGGAGCGCGCGCCCGCCGTCGAGCTGCTCGTCGTCGCCTGCAACACCGCGTCGGCCGTGGCGCTGCCCGCGCTGCGCGAGCAGCTCCGCATTCCCGTCCTCGGCGTCGTCGAGCCGGGCGCGCGCGTCGCGGCTCGCTCCTCGGCCACGGGCCGGATCGGCGTCATCGGCACCGCGAGCACCATCGCGTCGGGGGCGTACCAGCGCGCGATCCGCGCGGCGCGGCCCTCCGCCGAGGTCGTCGCCCGCGCCTGTCCGCTCTTCGTGCCGCTCGCGGAGGAGGGCTGGACCGATCCCGACGACGAGGTGGTGCGCGCCGTGGCCCGGCGCTACCTCGCGCCCTTCGCCGCCGCGGCGGTCGACACGCTCGTCCTCGGCTGCACGCACTACCCGCTGCTCGCCCCGGCCATCGCGAAGGAGCTGCCCGGGGTGACCCTCGTGGACAGCGCGGAGGCGATCGCGGCGGAGGTGGCGGAGCGCCTGCCCACGGCCGGGACGACCTCGTCCCATGGCTTCTTCGTCACCGACACGCCGGCCCGCTTCCTCACGGTCGCCGAGCGCTTCCTCGGCCGCCCGGTCATCGCGGCCGAGCAAGTGGACATCTAGCCGCGACCTTCGCTTTTTCCGGCCAGATTACGCCGCATTGCCACGGGACACCCGCTTGATGGCTCGGCGGTGATCCGGTACCGTCGAGGCATGGCGGATGTGAAGCGGATGGTGACGGGCTTCAACCACAACATCAAGCACCGTGGGAAGGCCTATCACATCCAGACCGAGGACTCCGGCCTCGGCAACCCGCACATCACCACGCACCTCTTCGTGGGCGGCAACATCCTCGCGAGCAAGAAGACCGGCTACGACGACATCATCGGCGCAGAGAACCTGGCGCAAGTCGTCCGGGAGCTCATGGAGGAGCAGCACAAGGAGATGCTCCGGAACCTCGTGAACGGGGTGTACGACGACGTCGATGCGGCGCTCGCCGCCCAGGCGCGCGCGTACCAGCCGGGTCAGCTCGCCTCGTCGGCCGTCCCGCCGCCGTCGCCGAGGGCCGCGCCGCGCCTGCCGGCCCCCGTCGTCGCCGCCGCCGCGGCCCCGCCCCCTCCCGCGCGCTCGGCCGCGCGTCCGGCCGTGCCTCTGGTCGTGCGTCCCGCCACGTCCCTCCCCGCGAGGCCTCCCGCCCCGTCCCCGCCGCCGCTGCCGGCGCGCGCCGCCGTGCGGCCGCTGCCGCCGGAGGTGGTGGCCGCCCGCAGGGCGCCGCCGCCGGTCCTCAGGAACGACGGCGCCCAGACGCTCTTCGGCGAGGACCTCATCAGCGAGAAGAGCCTCGACGAGGTCATCCTCTCGTACCTCGCGGAGGATCTCGGCGAGAAGAAGCCCTGAGCAGGGTCGTCCAGAGGGATCCTCCGCCGTGATCCAGCTCTTCCACGTGAACAAGCAGTACGCCGGCGAGGCGCCCGCGCTCGTCGACGTCTCGCTCACCGTCGGCAAGGGCGAGTTCGTCTTCCTGACCGGCCCCTCGGGCGCTGGCAAGTCCACGCTCATGCGCCTCGTCTTCTGCGCCGAGGCCGCCACGAGCGGGCAGCTCCTCGTCTTCGGGCGCAACGTCGCCAAGGTGAAGCCCGGGCAGGTGCCGTACCTGCGCCGCGCCATCGGCGTCGTGTTCCAGGATTTCAAGCTCCTCCCGGACCGGACCGTCGCCGAGAACGTCGCCTTCCCGCTCGAGGTGCGCGGGCTCGCGCCGAAGGAGGTGCGGCGGCGCGTGGGGACGATCCTCCGCTCGGTGGGGCTCGAGCTGAAGGCCGGGAAGTTCCCGCTCTCGCTCTCCGGCGGCGAGCAGCAGCGCGTCGCGGTCGCGCGCGCGCTCGTCGGCGACCCGGCGCTCCTGCTCGCGGACGAGCCGACCGGCAACCTCGACCCGGAGCGCACGCTCGAGGTGATGGATCTGCTCCACGCCGCGAACGCGCGCGGCACGACCGTCCTCGTCGCCACGCACGACCGCAGCCTCCTCGAGCGCTACAAGAAGCGGGTCATCGCGCTCGAGCGCGGCCGCGTCCTCGCGGACGGCGCCGAGATCCGCAAGGCGGGCACCGCTTGAGCCTGCGCCGGCCGCTCTACTTCGTGCGCCGCGCGCTCGACGCGATGGCGCGCGGCCCGCGCGTCGCGCTCGTCGCGACGGGCACCATCTTCGTCGCCGTCTTCGTGACCGGGCTCTTCGCGGCCACGCTGCACGGCGCCGAGCGGCTCCTCGCCACGTGGGCCGGCGAGGTCCAGATCTCCGTCTACCTCGATCCGGCGGCCGACCTCGCGGCCGCGCGCGCCGCCGCCGCCGCCGCCGCGCCGGGGCGGGACGTCGAGGCGGTCACGGCCGACGAGGCGCTGCGCCGCTTCAAGGAGACGCTCGGGCGAGAGGGCGCGCTCCTCGAGGGCGTGCGCCCGGAGGTGCTGCCACCGTCGATCGAGGTGCGCGCGCCCGGCATCCGCCTCGCCGCGGCGCGGCTGCTCGCGAAGCGGCTCGAGGCCGTGCCCGGGGCGCGGGAGGTGGACTACGGCAACGCCTGGCTGGAGCGGCTGGAGCGCCTCCTCGACCGCCTGCGCTGGACCGGCGCCGCGCTCCTCGCCGCGCTCGCGGCGGGCGCGGCCGTGCTGGTCGCGAACACGCTGCGGCTCGGCGTCTTCGCGCGCCGCGACGAGATCGAGATCATGAAGCTCGTCGGGGCGACCGACGGCTTCGTCGAGGCCCCGTTCCTCATCGAGGGGCTCTTGCAGGGCGTCGCGGGCGGCGCGCTCGCGGCGGGGGCGCTCCTCGCCGGCGCCGCGCTCACCCTGCCGCGCGTCGCCGCCGCGCTCGCGCTCGCTTCGCCGGTCGTCCGCGCGGACGTGCTCCCGCCGGCGCTCCTCGCCGCGCTCGTGGCGGGCGGCGCCGCGCTCGGCCTCGTCGCGAGCGCGCTCGCGGTGGGTCGAGAGCTCCGGAGATCGTGAGGTGCCCGCCGCGCTCCCGCTCCTCGCCCTCGCGCTCGCGCTCGGCGCCGACCCCCGCGCGCAGCTCCAGGCGCTGAAGGCGCGCCATGCGGCCGAGGAGGCCGCGGTGCGGGCGCTCCGGCAGCGCGAGGGGTCCCTGCTCTCGGCGATCGACGACGCGGAGCAGGCGTGGCTCGCCGCGGACGCCGCGGCGCGCGAGGCGGAGGACGAGCGCGCGGCGGCGCAGCGGCGGCTCTCGCGCGCGCGGGTGGAGGAGGCGGCGGCGCAGGCCCGGCTCGAGGCGCTGCAGGGCGAGCTCGGGCCGAGGCTTCGCGCCAGGGCGCGGCAGGGGACGCTCTCGGAGCTGCGGCTCCTCGCCGCGAGCGCCTCGCTGGCGGACCTCGTGAAGCGCCGGTTCATGTGGGAGCGGGTCGTCGAGCACGATCTCTCGCTGCTCGGCGAGGCGCAGCGCGCGCTCGACGCGCGCGAGGAGGCGCGCGCGACGCGCGAGCGCGAGGCGTCGCGGCTCGGGTCGCTGGCGCGGGATGCGCACGCGCGGCGCGAGGTCGCGGCCGCCCGGCGCGAGGATCACCGGACGCTGCTCGCGGCGCTGCGCAGCGCGCGCTCGCTGCACGAGCGCGCCGCCGCGGAGGCGGCGGGGCAGGAGGTGAAGCTCGCGGAGTTCGTGTCGGCGCTGCCGCCGGCGCGGCCGGGAGCGGTGCTCCACACCGGCTTCGGTCTCTTCCGTGGCAAGCTGCCGCACCCCGTCTCCGGCACCGTCGAGGTGGGCTTCGGACGCGTCGTGAACCCGCGCTTCAACACCGTCACCGTGCAGAAGGGGCTCGACATCCGCGCGACTGCCGGGGCGGAGGTGCGCGCGGTCGCGCCAGGAAGGGTGGCCCACGCCGGGTGGTTCAAGGGATATGGGAACCTGGTCATCGTGGATCACGGCGACGGCTTTCACACCCTCGTGGCCCACCTCGCCTCGATGAGCACCGCGATGGGCGAGGAGGTCCAGGCCGGGACGCTCCTCGGAACCGTGGGTGACACCGGCTCCCTGAAGGGGGCCTACCTGTACTTCGAGATCCGCGAGCGCGGACACCCCGTCGACCCGCGCGCGTGGCTTCGGCCATGAAGCGCCGTGGCGTAGGATGGAGCCCATGACCCGCTTCACCCGATGGCGCGCGGCCGTCCTCCTCGCGGTCGCGCTCGCCTTCTTCGCCGGGCTGTCCATCGATCACGTCGCGCGCGCGGCGCGGCGGGACGGCGGACAGCCCTACCGGCCGCTCGACGTCTTCGCCGACGTGCTCGCCTACGTCGAGAACGGCTACGTCGAAGAGGTGAAGGAGAAGGAGCTCGTCTACGGCGCCATCGAGGGGATGGTGGCGCGCCTCGACCCGCACAGCCAGTTCATGAGGCCCGAGGTGTTCCGCGCGCTGAAGGAGGAGACGTCGGGCGAGTTCGACGGCGTCGGCGTCGAGCTCACCATGAAGGACGACCAGCTGACCGTCATCGCGCCCATCGCCGACGCGCCCGGCGAGCGCGCCGGGATCCTCTCCGGCGACCGGATCATCAAGATCGACGGTGCGTCGACCCGCGAGATGCCGCTCGCCGAGGCGATCCGGCGCATGAAGGGTGGCGCCGGGACCAAGATCGCGCTCGAGATCATGCGCGACGGGTTCACGGCCCCGCAGACGCTGACGCTCGTGCGCGACCGCGTGCGCACGCAGAGCGTGGAGTGGCGCGTCCTCGACGCGGAGCGCGGCCACGTCCTCGTCAAGGTGAAGACGTTCCAGGACCGCACCGACGGCGCGCTCAAGAAGGCGCTCGACGGCGCGCGCGCCCAGCTGCACGGCGAGATCCGCGGGCTCGTGCTCGACCTGCGCAACGACCCCGGGGGCCTGCTCGACCAGGCGGTGCGCGTCGCGGACCGGTTCCTGCGCGAGGGGCTCATCGTCTCGACCGAGGGACGCGGCAAGCGGAACGTCGAGGTGGAGCGCGCGCGAGAGAAGGACACCGAGCCGCCGTATCCCATGATCGTGCTCGTGAACCGCGGCACCGCCAGCGCGAGCGAGATCGTGGCCGGAGCGCTCCAGGACCACGGCCGCGCCGTGATCATGGGCACGCAGACCTTCGGCAAGGGCTCGGTCCAGAGCGTCATCGACCTCGAGGACGGCTCGGGCCTGAAGCTCACCGTCGCCCGCTACTTCACCCCGAAGCACCGCTCGATCCAGGAGCTCGGCATCACGCCCGACGTGGTCGTCGCGGACGCCGCGCCCACGGCGCGGGAGGACGAGGGACCGGGCGAGAAGGACCTCGAGCGCCATTTCAAGAACGACGCCGTCCCGGTCTCCGCCGCGGCTCCGGTGAAGGTCGCGGCGCGCACGCTCGGCGCCGGCGCCGACTACCAGCTCCGCATCGCGGTCGACTACCTGCGCGCGGCGAGCATCTTCAAGGGCGGCTCGCAGCCGCCGCCGGCGTCCTCGGCCAAGCGATAGCGGGCGCTCTCGATCCGCTCTCCGTGAACGTGCCCGCTGGGGTCGCCACTCCCCGCCCGGAGCGGATCCGCCGCTCGCGACGTTCACAGTCCGTCGAGCGAGGCGAGGGTCGCCGGATTGTCTTTTTCCCGTGGCGGGTCGGGGGCTTTCCGTTTGACTTCCCCGACCATCTCGCTATAGTCCGCGCGGTTTTCGTCAGAGGGGCGAGCTAGCCTCCTCTTTGGAACAGGATCCCGCGAGCGCCGGCGGGTGCGCTCCCCCCGCAGGTGGACAGCTCCGAGATGAGCCTCCTCGAGATCTCCGTCATCATCGCCTACGTCGCGGTGCTGCTCGTGCTGTCCGTGTACGGATCGCACCGCTACTACATGGCGTACCTCTACTACCGGCACAAGTTCCGGCTGCCGACGCCGAAGCGCCGGTACGAGACGCTGCCGCGCGTGACGGTCCAGCTCCCCATCTTCAATGAGATGTACGTCGTGAACCGGCTCATCGGAGCCGTGTGCGCGCTCGACTACCCGCGCCACCTCCTCGAGATCCAGGTCCTCGACGACTCGACCGACGAGACGTGCGAGATCGCGAGCGCCTGCGCCGACCGCTGGCGCGAGCAGGGCGTGGACATCACCTACGTCCACCGCACGAACCGCGAAGGCTTCAAGGCGGGCGCCCTCGAGAACGGGCTCCGGACGGCGAAGGGCGAGTTCATCGCCGTCTTCGACGCCGACTTCGTCCCCGACCCCGACTTCCTGCGGCGCACCGTGCACTTCTTCACCGACGAGAAGATCGGGATGGTGCAGGTGCGCTGGGAGCACCTCAACCGCGAGTACAGCGCGCTGACGCAGGCGCAGGGCATCCTGCTCGACGCCCACTTCGTCATCGAGCACACCGCCCGCAACCGCTCGGGCGCCTTCTTCAACTTCAACGGGACGGCCGGGATCTGGCGCCGCGAGACGATCAGGAGCGCGGGCGGGTGGCAGCACGACACCCTCACCGAGGACCTCGACCTCTCGTATCGCGCGCAGCTCGCCGGGTGGAACTTCGTCTTCCTCCCCGACGTGACCGCGCCGGCCGAGATCCCGGTCGAGATGAACGCGTTCAAGAGCCAGCAGCACCGCTGGGCCAAGGGCTCGATCCAGACCGCGCTGAAGCTCCTGCCGCGCCTGTTCGCCGCGCCGCTGCCGCGCCACGTGAAGCGCGAGGCCTTCTTCCACCTCACCGCGAACTTCGCCTACCTCCTCATGATCCCGCTCGCGCTGCTCATGCCGATCTCGGTCATGGTGCGCGTGGGCCACGGCTGGATCGAGGTGCTGGTCCTCGACATCCCGTTCTTCGCCGCCGCGACCGCCTCCGTGTGCTCGTTCTACTTCGCGAGCCAGCGCGAGATCGGGCAGACGGTGTGGCAGCGCCTCAAGTACATGCCGTTCATCATGGCGCTCGGCATCGGCCTCTCGGTGAACAACGCGCGCGCCGTCGTGGAGGCGCTGCTCGGGCAGGAGTCCGGCTTCACGCGCACGCCGAAGCACGGCGTCCGCCGCGCGGGCGAGTCGATCGCGCGCAAGCGCTACAAGGCCGCCGTCACCCTCCAGCCGCTCGTCGAGCTCGGCCTCGCGGCCTACATGACGTACGGCATCCTGTTCGTGCTCGAGCGCGAGGTCTACTACTCGCTGCCGTTCCTGTTCCTGTTCCAGGCCGGCTTCGGCTACGTCGGGCTCATGAGCGTCTGGGAAGGCGTGCGCGAGACGTGGGAGCGCATCCGGATCCCCGCCGCGCAGGAAGAAGCGGACGTCGACGCGTAGCTACCGGAGGACCTTCTCGTAGATCGTGACGCCGCGATCGAGCCGTCCGGCGATCGCGAATCCCAGGCGCTCCCAGAAGATCTTCGCCTCGGTGTTCTCGTCCACGACCGAGAGGCGCAGCGCGCGATAGCCTGCCCGCGAGAGCGCCGCCTCCGTGGCGGCGGTGGTCTCCTTCCCGTAGCCCAGACCCTGACACGCCTCCCGGAAGAGGAGCAGCCCGATCTGCGCGGTGCCCGGCTCCGGGTAGTCGAGGTGCAGGTCGAGGACGCCGACGGCGGGGCCGCCGACGCGCGGGACGAGGACGAACACCTTCCGGCGATCGTCCACCTCCGCGTCCGCCAGCATCTGGATGGCCGCGTCGGGGCCGGGCGGCTTGCCCTCGGTGCGGGCGAAGTAGTCGGGCGCGCCCTCGAAGCAGGCCTGGATCTGCGCGGCGTGCTTGCCCGTGGCCGGGATCGCCTTCAGGCGTGGGCCGTCGAGCGCGAGCCCGTCCACGTCCGGCGTCTCGACCTGTTCGGAAGTCATGCGCCCTCGGTTCCAGCAGGGAAGAGTGAGATAAACAGCCGCGCCGCCCCCGGTCAAGGCACGTGGGCGCCTAGACCCCGAGCAGAGCGCCGACATGCGCTCGCTCCAGCGTCGGCACGGCGAAGTCGGCGCCCTCGGCGCGCAGCGCCTCGACGCCGAAGCGGCCCGTCGCGACCGCCAGGACCGGGCAGCCGGCCGCCCGCGCGGCCGTGACATCGCGCGGGGTGTCGCCGATGACCAGCGCCTCGCGCGGGTCGACGCGCCGCCCGAGCCGAGCGGACGCTCGCCGCAGCGCCGCCTCCACGATGCGCTCGCGCGCCTCGCCGTCGTGCGCGAAGCCGTAGACGTCCCCCTCGCCGAACCCGAAGTGGCGGTCGAGACCGCCGCGCGAGAGCTTGATGCGCGCACCGCGCAGGATGTTCCCGGTGCAGAGCCCGACCGTCACCACGCGTCCGGCGAGGGCCGCCAGCAGCTCCTCGACGCCGGGCAGCACCTCGTACCCCGGCCCCTCGATCTCGCGCTCCAGGCGATCGGCATAGGTGTCGAGGATGCGATCGCAGAGCGCCTCCTCGAACGCATGGCCCGCCGCGACCATCGCCTCGCGCACGATGAGCCGATCCGTCATCCCGTCGAGCTTCATCCCGGCGAGCCAGGCCTCAGCGGGACGCACGGCGTCGCCCAGGTGGCGCTCCATCGCCCACTCCAGCGCGCGGCGGCCGGCGCCGCCCGCGTGGACGAGCGTGCCGTCGATGTCGAAGAGGAAGACCGAGTGCCTCAAGGGAGTGCCTCCATTACCCGAGCCCCGCGCGCGATTCAAGCGGGGGCCCCGTCACTCCGCGGCGCCCTCCTCGCGCTCGCGCCGCCGCATCACCGCGCCGGCCATGTTGCCGACGTAGCCGTTCACGCGACGGAGGTAGGCGAGGAGGTCGAGGTGCATGCTCGAGGTCTCGAGCGACTCCCGCAGCCCCTGGTTGAGGCGGCCGATGTGCTTCTCCTTGAGCTCGGCCTCGATGTCGACGAGCTTCTCGCGGTGGCGCAGCACCTTGCGCGCGATCTCCTCGTCGGCGGTCGAGAAGGCGACGAGCGCGAGGTCGAAGTTCTCGCAGACCTTGCCGTGGAAGTCGCGGATCTCGGCCCAGCCCTCCTTCGAGAAGGCGAGCCCGTGCGCGACCTTCTTCCGCGCCAGGATGAGGATGTTGCGGTTCACGAGGTCGCCGACGTTCTCGATGTCGTTCGAGAGGCTGATGAGCTCCATCTGGCGATCCGCCTGCTCGCGGGTCATCGCCTCCTGCCCGAGCCGCGCCAGGTAGAAGCGGATCTCGCGGTTCAGGATGTCCACCTTGTCGTCGCGCGCCTCGATCTCGGCGGCGAGGTCGAGATCGCCCTCCTCGAAGCAGCGCACGCAGTCTTTCACCATGTCCGCGACGATGTCGGACATGCGCAGGAACTCGCGCTGCGCGTTGCCGAAGGCGAGCGCCGGGCTCTCGATCGCGCGCGGGTCGAGGTAGCGGGGGCCGAAGCGCTCGCGCCCGGCGTCGGGCTCGTAGAAGCGCGAGACGAGCCGCGCCCCGAGGCCGACGAAGGGCAGGAAGAAGAACGCGGTGAAGACGTTGAAGAGCGAGTGCGCGTTCGCGATCTGGCGCGCCACGTCGGGCGTGGTGGAGATGGCGAGGTCGGTGAAGCGGCCGAGGAACGGGATGAACGCCACCACCGCCATGAGCTTGAAGAGCGCGTGGGCGAAGGCCACGCGCTTGCCGGCGGCGGGCTGGCCCGCGGCGGCGACGATGGGCGTGAGGGTCGTCCCGATGTTCGCGCCCAGCACGAGCGGCATCGCCGCGGCGGTGGACATGCTGCCCGAGCCGGCCATCGCGATGAGGAGCCCGATGGTCGGCGCGGAGCCCTGCATGAGCACCGTCGCGACCGCGCCAGCGGCGAGCCCGGCGAAGGGGCTCGCCGCGAGGTGGTCGAGCACCGCCATGAAGAGCGCCGAGCTGCGCAGCGGCAGCGTCGCGTCGCCCATGAGCTTCATGCCGAAGAAGAGGAGGCCGAAGCCCATGATCGCCTCGCCGGCGTAGCGCACGCGGCGCTTCTTCGCGAAGAAGCGCAGCGCGAACCCGAGCGCGACGATGGCGAGGGCGTAGGCCGAGAGCCGGAAGGCGATGAGCTGGACGGTGACGGTCGTGCCGATGTCGGCCCCGAGCACGACCGCCATCGCCTGCGGCAGGGTCATGAGGCTCGACGCCGCGAAGCCGACCAGCATCACCGTCACCGCCGTCGAGGACTGGACGATGGTCGTGACGACGGCGCCCGAGACGAGCCCGACGAAGCGGTTCGACGAGAGCGCGAAGAGGATCGACCGGAGCTTGTCGCCTGCGACGACCTGGAGGCCCTCGCGCGCGAGCCCGAGCCCGTGGAGGAAGATCGCGAGGCCCCCCAGGAGGACCGTCAGGTCGAGGAAGGTCATCAGACTCGCCTTTCGCCGTTTCTCGTGCTCGCCAAGCGCCTCCGAGGCGAGTCTGAGGGATTTCCGGGCTTGCTACGCTTCGCTTCGCAAGCCGGCGGCTGGCGCCTTCGGCGCCTGGGCTCGCTGGCGCGAGCCGCCGCCGGCTTCGCGTCGATCGAAGTCGGGGGCTGCTGCCCCCGACACCTGGGGGAAGCGAGCGCCGCTCCCCCCAGACCCCCCACCGGAACGGCGAGAATAGAGCGAGGCACGAGTCAAAACCGGTGGTGCGGCGGCCCTCGTCACGCTCCCTCCGCGAAGAGCGCCTCGACGAACTCGTGCGGCTCGAACGGGCGAAGGTCGGCGACCTTCTCGCCGACGCCGACGTACCGGACGGGGAGCTTCAGCTCGTCGCAGATGCCGATGATGACGCCGCCCTTCGCGGTACCGTCGAGCTTCGTCAGGACGATGCCGGTGACGCCGAGCGCCTCGTGGAACTGGCGCGCCTGGGCGATCGCGTTCTGCCCGTTCGTCGCGTCGAGCACGAGCAGCACCTCGTGCGGCGCCCCCTCGCACGCCTTCGCCATGACGCGCTTCACCTTCCTCAGCTCCTCCATGAGCGGCGTCTTGGTGTGGAGGCGGCCCGCCGTGTCGCACAGGACGACGTCGAAGCGCTCGTCCGCGCCGCGCTTGACCGCCTCGAAGCAGACGCTGGCGGGGTCGGAGCCATCCTTCCCGCGCACGACCGGCGCGCCGACCCGCTGCGCCCAGATCTCGAGCTGCTCGCCGGCGGCGGCGCGGAAGGTGTCGCCCGCCCCGAGCAGCACCGAATGGCCCGCCTGCTTCACCTTGGCCGCGAGCTTCCCGACCGTCGTCGTCTTGCCGCTCCCGTTCACGCCCACGACCATCACGACGTAGGGCCGCTGCGGTCCGAGCGCGAGGCCCTCGCCGTGGCTCGCGCCGTCCAGGGCCAGGATCCGCTCGACGTCGTCGCGCAAGACCGCGCGCAGGCGGGCGGGGTCGGAGAGCTCCTTCTTCTTCACGCGCTCGCGCGCCGCCTCGAGCAGCTGCGTCGCGGTCTTCACGCCGATGTCGGCGGTGAAGAGCACCTCCTCCAGCTCGGCGAGGACCCGGTCGTCCACGACCCTGCCGCCGCTGAAGAGGCCGTTCAGGCGCGCCATGAAGCCGCCGCGCGTCTTCTCGAGCCCGGCCGCGAGCGTCCGCCCTGCCTCGGCCTCGACGCGCCGCCGGCGCTCCTCCTCCTCGCGCTGCCGCGCCTCCTCCGCCTCTCGCGCGACCCGCGCCTCCTCCTCCCGCGCGCGCCGCTCCGCCTCCTCGCGCTCCTGGCGGCGCCGCTCCTTCTCGAGGCGCTCCTCCTCCTTCTTCTTCCGGTACTCCTCCTTGCGCAGCGCCTCGAGCGCCTCCTTCGAGAGCGCCGGCTCGCGCTCGGCGGCGGGGGGCGCCGCGAGGCCGGGCGCGCCCTCCGGCGGCTCGGCCGGCGGCGGCAGCTCCGCCCCGGGCTCCTGCTCGAGCTCGCGCTCGATCTCCTCCCGCGAGAGCGGCGCCTCCGGGATGGGGTGCTCGGCGCGCTTGCGGCGGACGAGCGCGACCGCGGCGAGGACGACGAGCAGGAGGAGCGCGGCGACGATCGCGATGGCGACCGCGTCGTTCGCCGTCAGTGCAAGGGAGATCATCACGAGGAGTGGTGGGTGCACGCGAGGCTCGGGGAGAGCAGCACGATATAGGGGGCGCCGAACGGGGGTGTCAACCGCTCGACCGGCCGCGAGGACGTACCTGCGCCCGCCGTCCGGGCGACCTCGCCCCGGTCAGATCCGCGCTTGACCAGAGTCACCTCCTTGCGCGGTGAGCGTCGTCCGCCGGCGGCAGCGGGTCCGCCGGCGCGAGCGCCGCGCGAGGATGGAGATCGGACATGCCTGGACGGACGAGCGTCGTCTGGCTGGCGGTTGTGCGCGAGCGCGGTCGGAGCGTGTGGCGGATCGGAGCCGTCGCCGGCGGCGGAGACGGGCGGCGGGCACGCGCCGGAGCAGGCGGCGCAGCGGCTCGGGCCGCTGACGGCGGAAGTGGAGGCGGTGGCGGGCCTGGGGAGCGGCCTCGAGGTGATCGCGGGGCGGACCTCGGGGCTCTTCCGGAACGGAGCCGGCGCGGCGCGATTCCTCGCGACGCGGCCGCGCGCCCTCCGGCGTGATCGTCCACGCCTCGCTCGGGCGGTGACACGTGCGCGGCGTCAACGACGTGCTCGGCACGAGCGTGCTGCCCGCGACCTGCACGGTGTGCCACGACACCCCGCAGGTGGGGAACCACTCGGTCGCGCTCCCGCTCGACCTCGGGCTCGCCGACGCGTCCCGGAGGACGCCGGACCTGCCGCTCTACACGCTGCGGAACGTCGCGACGGGAGAGCGCATGCAGACGACCGACCCCGGGCGCGCGCTCGTCACCGGCAAGTGGGCGGACGTGGGCAAGTTCAAGGGGCCCATCCTGCGCGGGCTCGCCGGGCGCGCCCCGTACTTCCACAACGGCGCGGCGGCCACGCTGCTCGACGTGGTGCGCTTCTACGAGCAACGCTTCGGGCTCGCCCTCACGTCCGACGAGGAGGCGGACCTGGTGGCCTTCCTCCAGGCGCTGTAAACGACAGTTCGCGATTCGAGATCACCTCCGGTGTCTCGAATCGCGCTGTCGTCTAGCCATTTCGCAACCGGGCGCAGCCGCCGTTCGAAACCGAGCCGCACGCTACGCCGCCGCGGACTGGGCGCGCTCGGAGAGGCGCACCGAGACGAGCTTCGAGACGCCGGGCTCCTCCATCGTCACGCCGTAGAGCGTGTCCACCGTCTCCATGGTCCGCTTGTTGTGCGTGATGAGGATGAACTGGGAGCTCTTGCTCATCTCCTTCACGAGCTCGTTGTAGCGGCCGACGTTGGCCTCGTCGAGCGGCGCGTCCACCTCGTCGAGCAGGCAGAACGGCGTCGGCTTGATGAGGAAGATGGCGAAGATGAGCGAGACGGCGGTGAGCGCCTTCTCACCACCCGAGAGCAGGTTCACGCTCTGCAGCTTCTTGCCCGGGGGCTGCGCGAAGATCTCGACCCCGCCCTCGATCTCGCCTCCCTCGGGGTCCTGGGTCAGGACGAGCCCGGCGCGGCCGCCGGCGAACAGGCGCGGGAACACCTGCTGGAACTTCTCGTTCACGAGGTCGAACGTCTCGCGGAAGCGCTCGCGCGACGCGCGGTTGATCTTGACGATCGCCGTCTTGAGGTCGGAGAGCGAGGTCTCGAGGTCCGCCTTCTGCGTGCTCATGAAGCCGTGGCGGCTCGCCAGCTCGTCGTACTCCTCGATGGCGGTGAGGTTGATGGCGCCCATCCGCTCCGCCTGCGCCTTCAGCTCGTCGAGCCGCTCGCGCTCCTCATCGCCGGGCG
The DNA here is from genome assembly GCA_036395165.1 of Anaeromyxobacteraceae bacterium. GTDB lineage: Bacteria > Myxococcota > Myxococcia > Myxococcales > Anaeromyxobacteraceae > Anaeromyxobacter_A. The sequence goes on from DASWDS010000320.1 coordinate 18,053, forward strand.
GCCGCTGCATGTGGAAGCGCTGCACCTCCCACCTCAGCTCCGCCTGGCACCGCTCCCGGATCTGCTCCTCCAGGTGAGCGAGCGCGAGGGCCTGCTCGCGCGCGGTCAGCGCCGCCTCGCCGGCGGCCTGCGCGATCGCGTCGCCGCGCTGGCGCAGCGCGCGCAGCTCGCCGTCGCTCGCCCGCAGCGCCTCGCCGGCCGCATCCTGCCGGCCGCGCTCCTCCGCGAGCGCCTCCTTCACCTGGACGTGCTCCGCCTCGAGCCGGCCCATGTCGCCGTGCGTCCCCTCGATGCGACCGCGCAGCTCGGCGGCGCGGGCGTTCGCCTCGGAGAGCGCCGAGAAGAGCCGGGCGCGCCGCTCCTCGACCTCCCGCCGCGCCTCCTCCACGCGCCGGAGCGAGGCGCCCAGCGACTCCCGGCGCTCCGCGTCGGCGGCCACCTTCACCTTGAGGTTCATGAGCTGCGCCGTGAGGGCGTCGCCCTGCGCCTTCAAGGCGTCGGACGCTTGCGCCGCCTCGCGGGCGCGCTCCTCGGCGCGCGACTGCTCCGCCTCGGCGGTGGCGGCCTGGACCCGGTGCTCCTCCTCCTCGCGCGCGACGGCGGCGAGCCCCTCCTCCAGCGCGGCGCGCTCCGCCTCGAGCTGCCCCACGCGCTGCGCCTGCCGCTCCAGCTCCTCGCCGAGGCGCGCCAGGTCCTTCTCCTGCTCGAGGACCGCCAGGTCCTTCTCGCGCCCGTCCCGGTCGAGGCTCTTCAGCGCCGCCTCGAGCTGCAGCACGCGCGACTGCAGCGTCCGGTGGCGCTCCTGCGCGAGCGCGTACTCCGCCTCG
>DASWDS010000321.1:0-2060 GCA_036395165.1 Anaeromyxobacteraceae bacterium
CTCCCGCGCGTCCGTTACGAGAACTCCGACGGTGTCACCCGCGGTCAAGGCGAGCAGCAGGGCGGTCACCCACTTCTCACGCACGATGCAACGGTTCAGGCGATCGACCATCTTCTGGTGCGTCTTGTGGGTGTAGGCGACTCGACCGAACTCGTCGCGCACCACGCCTAGAACGCCGATCGGTTCAGAAGGCCCATGAATCCCATCGCTTACCCACCGGGGATCGACAGGCCCATCAGCCCGTGATCCTCTTCGCCTTTGAGCGAGCCTGCGCTCGCGCGGAGGTGGCGATGGAGCGGTGGCGGCCGAGCCAGACGTTCACGAGGCAGGAGCAGTTCATCCTCAAGCGGCTTGAGAAGAAGCGGAAGCTGTTCGGCTTCCTGCGCAAGCACCGGCATGAGATCTTCGACGACGACTTCCAGGCGGAGCTCGAGGGGATGTACCGGGGTACCGGCGCCGGCAAGGAGCCGGTGCCGCCCGCACTCCTCGCGATGGCGCTGGTGCTGCAGGGCTACCTCGGCATGTCGGACTCCGACGCGGTAGAGGCGACGGTTCTCGATCTTCGGTGGCAGCTGGTGCTCGATTGCCTGGGCGCGAGCGAGCCGCCGTTCTCGCAGGGGGCGCTGCAGGCGTTCCGCGAGCGACTCATCGCGCACGACATGGATCGCCGCCTGCTCGAGCGCACGGTGGAGCTGGCGCGGGCGACGAAGGAGTTCGACTGGAAGAAGCTGCCCAAGACGCTACGCGTGGCGATCGACTCGAGCCCGCTCGAAGGCGCCGGACGCGTCGAGGACACGATCAACTTGCTCGCGCATGCCGGCCGCAAGGTGGTCGAGTGCGCGGGGGAACTGCTCGGGTGGCCGGTGGATCGCGTTTGCCGCGAGGCGCGGGCCCCGTTGCTCGCCGAGTCCAGCGTGAAGAAGGCGCTCGACCTCGACTGGAGCGACCCCGCCCAGAAGGCATCGGCGGTGAAGGCGCTGGCGATCCAGCTCGAGAACCTGAAGGACTGGATCCACTCGCAGCTCGCGGCGGAGATGAAGAAGCCGCCGCTCAAGGATGAGATCGAGACGCTCGCGCAGCTCATGAGCCAGGACCTCGAGCCCGACCCCGACGGCGGCGGCGTGAAGATCCGCGAGGGCGTGGCTCAGGAGCGTCGCGTCTCGGTCGAGGACCGAGAAATGCGGCACGGGCGCAAGAGCAAGTCGAAGCGGTTCAACGGCTACAAGCGCCACATCGCGACCGACCTCGACTCGGGCCTCATCCTCTCCGGCGCGATCACGCCGGCGAACCGGCCGGAGGACGAGGCCGCGCCGGAGCTGACGCGGGACATCGCGTTGCAGGGGCGCGGGATCGCCGAGCTGAACATCGACCGGGGCTACATCGCGAGCCCGCTCGTCGACGAGATCCTCGGCGCCGGCGGCCAGGTCGTCTGCAAGCCGTGGGTCGCGCGAAACGGGAAGTCCTTCGCGAAAGGCGCCTTCAAGCTCAACCTGCGCGACCTCACGATCACCTGCCCTGCCGGCGAGACCGAGCGGATCGAGTTCGGCTCGGTCGTCGAGTTCGACCCGGAGGCATGCGACCACTGCCACTTGCGCGCGAGCTGCACCGCCGCGCGCGCGGGCAACGGCCGCACCGTCGCGATTGCCGAGAACGAACGGCTCCAGCACAAGTTGCGCAAGCTACAGAAGACGCGCACCGGCCGAGCGAAGCTCCGCGAGCGCGTCGGCGTCGAGCACAAGCTCGCCCACCTCGCCCGGCGCCAAGGGCGTCGCGCCCGCTACCGCGGGGTGCGCAAGAACCTCTTCGACCTCCGCCGCGCCTGCGCCATTCAGAACTTCGAGACGATCCAGCGGAAGGCAGCGTAATGAGATCGATTTCAAACCGGTCGGTGTTCTAGCAGGCCCTCGAACGCGGCCGTCGAAGGTGTGTCATTCACGCGTAGGCTCTCCTGTGTGCCCGGCTGCGTCCAGCCTGTCCTCGATCCTCAGAGCAATCGTACACCTCCCCTCGGATCCTGTCGGTGTCGCCGAGATCCCGACGCCGCGGCCTGCCTCGCACAC
>DASWDS010000322.1:0-2959 GCA_036395165.1 Anaeromyxobacteraceae bacterium
AGTTCCTGGTCAACAACTGGAAGGAAGGGTAGGGCGGGGGCGGGGGTGGAAGCGCCGCGGCCCGTTCGGGCGCCGGTCGCGGCGCGGCGAGCGCGCGGCCCCTGGCGCGCGCTCGGCGCGAGCTTCGCGGTCGCGTGGAACGGCGTCGTCGAGACGGCGCTGCACGAGCGCAACATGCGGATCCACCTCGTGGCGGCGCTCCTGGTGGCGCTCGTCGCGAGCGGCGTCGCGCTCGGGGTCGCGGAGCAGCTCGCGCTCCTGCTGTGCGTCTTCCTCGTCCTCGCCGCCGAGGTGGCGAACAGCGCCCTCGAGGCGCTCGTCGATCTCGTCACCCGCGATCGCCTCGATCGCGCCCGTGTCGCGAAGGACGCCGGCGCGGGCGCGGTGCTGGTCCTCGCCGCCGGGTCGGCGGCCGTGCTGGCGGCCGTCCTCCTCCACGCCTGGCCCGAGATCGTGGCCGCGCGCGCCGCCGCGCTGCGTCAGGCCGCGCTGGGGGTCCCGCTCGCGGCCGCCGCCGCCGCGCTCCTCGCGCCGTGGCGGCGGCCCCACAGGGCCGATCTCCTGCTGGCCGGGGGCGGCGTCGCCCTCCTGGCGGCCCTCGTCCCCACGACGACGAGCCCACTCTTCTCCGCGGTGACGGTGCTGCTCTTCAGCGTCGCCGTCGCGGTGGGCCGCCGGCAAGGCCGCGAACGTGGCGCCTAGCCCCCGCACGGGGAGCACGCCGGGAGGTCTCTTCACAATTGCGCCTCCCCGGGAGAAGATCCCCGGTCCGATTCCCACTTCCGGCGGGACGCCCCTCGCCGGACCCCACCCCCGACGCCGTCTCCCGGAGCACGCGCCATGGCGGACCTGACCACCACGTACCTGGGGCTCACGCTCCCGAGCCCGATCGTCCTCGCCAGCTCCTCGCTCTCGAACCGTGTCGAGAACTTCGAGATCGCGGAGCAGCACGGCGCCGGCGCAGTGGTGCTGCGCTCGCTCTTCGAGGAGCAGATCGAGGCGGCGGACTCCGCGCTGCAGGACGCGCTCGCCTATGGCGCCGAGAGCACCTCCGAGGCGCGCAGCTTCTTCCCGGCCCAGCGCGTCGGCCCCGTCGAGTACCTGCAGCTCGTCTCGAAGGCGAAGCGCGCCGTGAAGATCCCGGTCATCGGCAGCGTGAACTGCGTCGCGCCCGGGAGCTGGAGCACTTACGCGCGCCAGGTCGCCGAGGCGGGGGCGGACGCGCTCGAGGTGAACCTGTACGCGGTCGAGGCGGATCCGAAGGTGGGCGCCGCCGAGATCGAGGCGCGCTACGAGGAGGTGGTCGCCTCCATCATCGACGCGGTCCGGATCCCGGTCGCGGTGAAGCTCTCGCCCTTCTTCACGGCGCTCGCGAACACGATGGACCGGCTCGACCAGCGCGGCGCGAAGGGGTTCGTCCTCTTCAACCGCTTCCTCCAGCCCGACATCTCGCTCGAGCGCATGTCGCTCCAGAACGTGATGCCGCTCAGCACGCCGCAGGAGATGCTCCTGCCCCTGCGCTGGATCGCGCTCCTCTACGGGCGCGTGAAGGGCGACCTCGCCGCGTCCACCGGCATCCACGACACGGCGGGCGTCGTGAAGCAGATCCTCGCCGGCGCCACCGTGGTGCAGCTCGCCTCGACGCTCGTGAAGAACGGCGTCCCCTACCTCGGCAAGCTGCGCGACGGGCTCGAGGACTGGATGGACAAGCACGGCTTCTCGGCGCTGGCCGACTTTCGCGGCACGCTCTCGCAGCGCGTGATCCGCGATCCGGGCGCGTTCGAGCGCGCGCAGTACGTGCACCTGATCCTGTCGCAGAACGGGTGATGCCCGGGACGGCCTCCGGAGCGCGCGCCGGGCAACGCCGCGTTCGCGCGCCGCACCGGCTTCGTCGAGCGCGCCGTCCGGGGACGGGACGGCGGTCACCCCTCTCAGGGAAGCTTCGGGACCTGCCGCTCGGACGCCTCGCGCGACGCGCGCGCGTCGTCCCCGTGCTCCGCGGGAGCGGCGCGGTCGTCCTGCTCTCCGGTCCAGCTCGTGTGGGCGCCGGAGAACCCCTCGAGCGGCCGAGGGCCGATCGTGCGCTCGGTCTCGAGGTCCTTCTGCTCCTGCTCGCGGCGTAGCTCGAGCTCTCGCCGCCGCTGCTTCTCGTTCGAGTCCATGTGCGAACCTGGGGTCGCCGTCCCGCGGCGTTCAAGCCCGCGGGCCCCGCGGGGCGTGCCGCGCGCCAGTGATCGTGGCGGAGCAGCACCGGGGCCCTCCTCCGTTGGGCCCCTTCACGGCGTGCCCGGCCGCTGAAATACGGCTACGGATCGAGCGTAGAACGGGCGAAGGCTGGGGCGTCACTCCCTGTACGCCACAGCTCGCGGCCCGCCGGCCGGCGCAACCGTGAGACGCGCCGGCCGGCCGGGTCGCACTCCCGATCGAGCGCTCCCCCGTCGATGCCGCCGCTCCCCCGCGCCGCCCGCTCTGGCGGCGACGGCGTCTCCCCTTTTGCGATGAGTGAATGCCGTTCGCCGCTCCCGCCGCGCGGACCCGACACCGTCGGGTCACCCCGAGCACGTCGCGCCCTGCCGAAATGCGGCGCCGCCGCTCCCGTAGGACCGCCTGGGGAAACGGAGGCAGTCATGAAGGGGTTCGGGTTGCTCGCCTTCTTCGTCGTGCTCGAAGCGGCGTTCCTGCTGCAGTCCGCGCTGCCCGCCGGCGTCCACGCGCGGGCGCCCGCCCCGGCGGCGGAGGCCGTCGCGGGGAAGCGCCGCGAGGCGTATCCCCTCCGGCGAGCGGCGCCCGCCGCCACGGTCATCCCCGCGATCGTCCCGCCCGACGGCTTTCGCGCGGCGAGCTGCCGTCCGACGAGCCGGTGCTGACAACCGCTAAACGAGGGTTCGCGATTCGCGTTCGCGAATCGCGCCCTCGTTTAGCCATTTCGCAAGGGGCTGCGCCCCTCCCCGCCGAGCAA
>DASWDS010000323.1:0-3019 GCA_036395165.1 Anaeromyxobacteraceae bacterium
GCGACACCGCCGAGGCGCACCGGCTCGGCGGAACCGCCGGCCTCGCGTCCGTCCGGCAATTCACGCGTCCTGGACGGGTTTTGCGCGCCCTCCGCAAAAAATTTTGCGTTTCGACCCGCTGCGTCATGACGCCGACCTCGCGACATGGCATGAATCCTCTCACCAACAGTCATCGCAGTTTGATCCGCGTCAATTCAATGCTTTAGACCGGCGCAGGGACGTACGAAGCGGCCGGACACCTGGCACGTCACCCCAAGTCGCGATTCCCGTACTTTCGAGGTGGGCGTTCCCCCAAACGCCCGCCGGAACCCGGAGGAGAAGACGCATGGCGGATACGGCAAGAACCGTGAGCAAGCCAGAGCCGAAGCTCACGAAGTCGGTGGCCGAGGTCATCGAGTCGGCTGATTTCAAGCACCTCGTCGCGCGCCGTTGGTCGGTGAGCATGACGCTTCTCGTCCTGCTCTTCGTGACCTACTACGGCTACATCCTGCTCATCCCTTACGCGCCCGACTTCATGAAGCAGAAGATCGGCGAAGTGACGACGATGGCCATCCCCCTCGGCATCGGCGTGATCGTCATCGCGTTCGTGCTCACGGCCATCTACGTCGTCTGGGCGAACGCGAGCTACGACCCCGAGGTCACCCGGCTCAAGAACCAGCTCCGCAAGTAGGCCCGAGCGCCACTCGCACCCCCTGTCTCTGGAGGCACACGAATGCTGTCCCGCGCCCACGATCTGCTGAACTTCGCGCTTGGCCAAGCCGGTGAATACAAGCTCGGCGAGCGCAACAACACCGCTCTCTCCTTCTTCTTCGTCATCGTCGTCATCACGCTCATCATCACGTACTGGGCGGCGAAGAAGACGAAGACGTCCTCCGAGTTCTACGCGGCCGGCCGCAGCGTCTCCGCGGTCCAGAACGGCCTCGCCCTCGCCGGCGACTACATGAGCGCGGCGAGCTTCCTCGGCATCTCCGGCATGGTGGCCATGAAGGGCTACGACGGCATGGTCTACGCGACGGGTTGGCTCGTCGGGTGGCCCGCGCTCATGTTCCTCGTCGCCGAGCCGCTCCGGAACCTCGGCAAGTTCACCTTCGCCGACGTGGTGGCGTTCCGCCTCCGCCAGACGCCAGTCCGCATCGCCTCCGCCATCGGCGGCATCCTGACGGTGCTCTTCTACACCATCGCCCAGATGGTCGGCTCCGGTAACCTCATCAAGCTGATGTTCGGCATCCCGTACCTGTGGGCCGAGATCATCGTCGGCGTGGTCATGCTCGCCTACGTGCTCTTCGGCGGCATGCTCGCCACGACCTGGGTGCAGATCATCAAGGCCTGCCTCCTGCTCGCCGGCGTGACGCTCCTCACCATCCTCGTGCTCGTGAAGGTGGGCGCGCCGACGGACCTCTACAAGCAGGTCGCGACGCAGTACGGCCAGAAGATGCTCGAGCCGGGCGCCCTCGCGAAGAACCCGCTCGAGGCGGTCTCGCTCGGCCTCGCGCTCATGCTCGGCCTCCTCGGCCTGCCGCACATCCTGATGCGGTTCTACACGGTCCCCGACGCGAAGGCCGCCCGCAAGAGCGTGCTCTACGCGACCGGCCTCATCGGCTACTTCTACATCATCATCCCGATCGTCGGCTTCGGCGCCGCGATCCTCATCCCCGGCGGTCAGGCCGCGATCAAGGCGATCGACCCAGGCGGCAACATGGCGGCGCCGGTCCTCGCCCTCACCCTCGGTGGAACGCCCTTCCTCGGCTTCATCGCGGCGGTCGCCTTCGCGACCATCCTCGCCGTCGTGGCCGGGCTCACGCTCGCCGGCGCGTCCGCGTACTCGCACGACATCTACGTGAACGTGATCAAGAAGAACAAGGCGACGGAGGAGGAGCAGGTCAAGGCGGCCAAGACGGCCACCGTGATCTTCGGCGTCTTCGCCGTGGCCCTCGGCATCCTCTTCAAGGGCCAGAACGTCGCCTTCATGGTCGGCCTCGCCTTCTCCATCGCGGCGAGCGCCAACTTCCCGGCGCTGCTCCTGTCGATCACCTGGAAGCGCTTCTCCACGCAGGGTGCGGTGGCGGCCATCCTCACCGGCGCCTTCCTCTCGGTGGGCATGATCATGCTCTCCGAGACGGTGTGGGTGCAGATCTTCCACATGCCGGCGGCCATCATCCCCATCAAGAACCCGTGCGTCATCTCGATGACCGCGTCGTTCGCGGCCGGCATCATCGTCTCGCTCCTCTCGCCCGACGCGCAGGCGCAGGCGAAGTTCGAGGACGAGAAGCTCCGCACCTATCTCGGCGTCGGCGCCGAGTAGTCGAGAGCCGCTTCCGAAATCCGAGGGGGTGGGGCGTCCGCGCTCCACCCCCTCCGTCTTTTCCTACGCCGACAGCTCCGGAACGTGCTTGCCCAGCACCGCCTGCAGCTCCGCCAGATCGGGGCGGCGCGCGAACGCCTCGCGCACGTAGCGCAGCGAGGCCGGGATGGAGACGAGAAACCCCGGGTTCTTCTTCACGCGGTCGATGAAGACGAACCTCCCCGCGTCCTTGAGCTTGCGCTGCACCGTGAGCAGGTCGAAGAGCTCGCGGAAGGGGTCGTAGGCGAGGCGAGGCCCGCCCGCCGCCTCCAGCCGCTCGAGGTAGCGGCGGAGGAGCGCGTCCACGAGCTCCGGCGGCAGCTCGACGTAGCTGTCGCGGAGCAGCGCCACGAGGTCGTACTGCCGCGGCCCGAGCAGCGCGTCCTGGAAGTCGATGACGGCCTGCTCGCCCGACGGGAGCACCATGAGGTTGCGCGACTGATAGTCACGGTGCGTGAAGCCCTTCGGCTCGGCGTCGAGCGCCCCCGCGACGCGGTCGAACTCGCGCTCCACCACCGCCCGCTCCTCGGCCGAGAGCCGCGCGCCCTTCCACGCCTCGAGGAGCCACTCGCGGAAGTGGTCGAGCTCCCACCGGTAGAGATCGCGGTCGAAGCTGCGGGTGAAGGCGATGCACCCGCCGGGCGCTCGCTCCGCCGCGGCGCGGAGGCGCGCGAGCTG
>DASWDS010000324.1:0-13266 GCA_036395165.1 Anaeromyxobacteraceae bacterium
CGGGGCTCATCTCAAGAACACCTTCTGCATCGGCGTCGGCGACGCCGCTCACCTCGGCCCGCACATCGGAGACCTCGAGAACCTCGAGACGCTCGAGTCGTTCGAGGGGGCGGTCGCGCGGATGGAGCGGTTCCTGCGCACGCGGCCCGAGCTCCTGGCCCACGACCTCCACCCCGAGTACGCCTCGACGCGCTATGCGCTCGAACGTGCCCGGGCCGAGGGCCTCCCGGCGATGGGCGTCCAGCACCACCACGCGCACGCCGCCGCCGCCATGGCCGAGCACGGCCTCGACGGCCCCGTGCTCGCTCTCGCCTGGGACGGCACGGGCCTCGGCGACGACGGGGCGGCCTGGGGCGGCGAGCTCCTCCTCGCGACGTACGAGCGATACGAGCGGCTCGCGACATTCCGCCCCATCCCGCTGGCCGGCGGCGACCGCGCCATCCGCGAGCCGTGGCGCATCGCGCTGGCGGCACTCGACGACGCGTTCGAGGGCGCGCCGCCGCTCGACGCGCTCCCCCTCTTCCGGGCCGTGAAGCCGTCCGACGTGGTGGTGGTGCGCCGGATGATCGCGCAGGGCTTCAACGCGCCCCGCGCGCACGGGGCGGGACGCGCCTTCGACGCCGTCGGCGCGCTCGCGCTCGCGCGCCCCTTCTCGCGCTTCGAGGGCCAGGTGGCGACGGCGCTCGACGCCGCCGTCGATCCCGGCGAGCGCGGGTGCTACCCCTTCGCCGTCGACACGTCGGCGTCCCCGTGGCAGCTCGATCTCCGCCCGCTCGTCCGCGAGGCGACCCGCGACGTCCTCGAAGGCCGCCCGGCCGGTGCGATCGCCGCTCGCTTCCATCGCGCGCTGGTGGCCGCGGGCGCGGAGCTGGTACGGCTCGCGGCCGCCCGGCACGGCTCGCTGCCGGTCGTGCTGACGGGCGGCTGCTTCGCGAATTCCACCCTCGCCGAGGGTCTCTTCACGGCGCTGTCGTCCTCGTTCCCGGTGTACCTGCACGGCCTCGTTCCCCCCGGCGACGGCGGGATCGCGCTCGGGCAGGCCCTCGTCGCGGACGCTCGCCTGCGCCGCACCTAGCCGTCCTCGAAGGAGTCGCTCATGTGTCTCGGTGTTCCAGGCAAGGTGCTCGCGGTCGACGGCCTCGAGGCGACCGTCGACTTCTTCGGAGTGAAGAAGGTGCTCCGGCTCGACATCGTCGACGAGCCCGTCACCGTGGGTGATTACGTCCTGAACCACGTCGGCTTCGCGATCCGGCGCATCCCGCCCTCCGAGGTGCAGGAGACGCTGGCGCTCTTCGAGCAGGTGCTGAAGGAGGCGGCCGCGGGCGACCTCATGGCCGAGGACGTGCGCGGCGAGATGGCCGCCCTGCCGGTCGCGAAGGAGAAGGCCTAGATGGATGTCACGCAGGAGCAGCTCGAGCAGCTCAAGTTCCGCGACCCGGCGCGCGCGAAGGCGCTCGCCGGCGCGCTCGCCCGCGAGGTGAAGGCCATCGGTCGCGCGCCCGTGTCGGTCATGCACGTGTGCGGCAGCCACGAGCAGTCCATCGCGCGCTTCGGCCTGCGCGCCGTCTTCCCGAGGGACCTCCAGGTCATCATGGGGCCGGGCTGCCCGGTCTGCGTCACCGACATGCCCGAGGTGGACGAGGCCGTCGCGCTCGCGCTCGCCGGCCACCGCGTCGCGACGTACGGCGACATGATGAAGGTGCCCGGCTCGGTGCGCTCGCTCGCCGACGCGCAGGGTGAGGGCGGGGCCATCGACGTCGTCTACAGCGTGCAGCAGGCGGTGGACCTCGCGAAGGCGCACCCGCAACAGGAGGTCGTCTTCTTCGCGAGCGGGTTCGAGACGACCGCCGTCGCGACCGCCGCCGTGCTCATGAACGGCGTGCCGAGGAACTTCTCGGTGCTCTCGGCGCACAAGTACATCCCGCCCGCCATGGAGATCGTGGCGGAGATGCCGGGCACGCACATCGAGGGCTTCCTGGCCGCCGGCCACGCCGCCGCCATCACCGGGGCCGCGGTGTTCGAGCCGTTCGTGAAGCGGCACGGGTTGCCGGTGGTGGTGGGCGGGTTCGAGCCGCTCGACGTCCTCGCCGCCCTCCTCAAGCTCGTCGAGCTCATCAGGGAGGGACGCGCCGAGGTCGCGAACATGTACCCGCGCGTCGTCACGCACGAGGGGAACAGGCCCGCCCAGGCGAAGCTGTGGAACGTCTTCAAGCCCATCGGCGGGAAGTGGCGCGGCATCGCGCACATCCCGAACGGCAACCTGCGGCTGCGCGACGAGTGGGCGCACGTCGACGCGCGGAAGCGGTTCGACATCCAGGTGCAGGAGCTGTGGGACCATGCGCCGAAGGGGCTCGCGCAGCGCTGCATCTGCGGCGACATCATGGCCGGCCTCCGCCAGCCGAGCGACTGCGAGCTCTTCGGGAAGGAGTGCCTGCCCGAGTCGCCGGTGGGCGCGTGCATGGTGTCCTCCGAGGGCAGCTGCAAGATCTGGCACACCTATGGCGGCGTTCCGGATCTGCGGGAGGTGGGCGCGTGACGTCGAAGGCACCCGTGGAGCGCGTCGGGCTGAAGCACGGCGCCGGCGGGCGCGCCATGCGCGCGCTCATCGAGGACGTCTTCCTCGGGCTGGGCGGCCCGGTGGACGGCATCGGGCTCGCCGCGCTCGACGACGGCGCGGCGCTGCGCCTCGGCGACCAGTGGCTCGTCGTCACGACGGACTCGCACGTCGTCCACCCCATCTTCTTCCCTGGCGGCGACATCGGCCGGCTCTCCATCTGCGGCACCGTGAACGACCTCGCCATGATGGGCGCGACCGAGCCGCTCGGGCTCACCTGCGCGGTCGTCATCGAGGAGGGCTTCCCGCGCGAGGACCTCCTGCGCATCCGCGACTCGATGAAGCGCGCCTGTGAGGAGGCGGGCACGACCATCGTCACCGGCGACACCAAGGTGATGGGCAAGGGCGAGGTGGACGGGATCGTCCTCAACACCACCGGACTCGCGATCACGAAGCGCGTCGTCTCCGACGCCGGCCTCCGCCCGGGCGACCGGATCATCGTCACCGGCACCATCGGCGATCACGGCATGGCCATCATGACGCGCCGGCGCGACCTGCAGATCGAGGGCGATCTGCGCTCCGACGTGGCGCCGCTGAACGGCCTCGTGCGCGCGGCGCTCCTCGCGGGCGGGGCGGACGTCGTCGCGATGAAGGATCCGACGCGCGGCGGCCTGGCGTCGTCGCTCCACGAGATGGCCAGCAAGGCCAAGGTCGGCATCCTCCTCGAGGAGTCGAACCTGCCGGTGAGCCCCGAGGTGCGCGCGGCCGGCGAGATCCTCGGCATCGACCCGCTCGTCGTCGCGAACGAGGGGAAGGCCGTCCTCGGCGTGCGCGCGGCGTCCGCCGAGAAGGTGCTGGCGGCCATCCGCGAGCACCCGCTCGGGCGCCGCGCCGCCATCGTCGGGAGCGCCATCGCGGAGCGGCCCGGGAACCTCATCCTCGACACCGGCTTCGGCAAGCGCCTCGTCGCCGAGATCGAGGGCGAGCCGCTGCCGCGCATCTGCTAGGAGCCGCACACCATGAGCCACATCCGCCTCGAGAAGGAAGGCGCCGTCGGCGTCCTCACCATGGAGCGCAAGGAGCGCTTCAACGCGCTCGACGTCAGGATGGCGCAGGACTTCCGCGCCGCAGGCCTGAAGCTCGCGCGCGATCCCGAGGTCCGCTGCATGGTGGTGCGCGGCTACCCGGGCGTCTTCTGCTCGGGCGCCGACCTCAAGTACATCCGCGCCGGCGGCGTCGAGGAGGAGCTGCACTTCCTCGCCGAGTCGCGCCCCGTCCCGGGCGGCTTCGGCGAGCGGTTCAAGCAGATCCTCGAGTACATCCACTCGACCATCTCCGAGATGAAGCGCGCGCCCAAGCCCGTCGTCTGCGCGGTGGACGGCGTCGCCGCGGCGGGCGGGCTCGGCATCGCGATGGCGGGCGACCTCGTCGTCGCCTCCGAGCGCGCCGTCTTCGAGTGGGCCTACGGGAAGACCGCCCTCACCGGCGCCGAGAGCTCGACCTTCTTCCTGCCGCGCCTGGTGGGGCTCCGGCGCGCGTTCCAGCTCGCCTTCATGAACCCGCGCCTCGACGCGAGGACGGCGCGCGACTGGGGGCTCGTGAACGAGGTGTACGCGACGGAGAGCTTCGACGCGGAGGTGATGGCGCTCGCGCGGCGCCTCGCCGCCGGGCCGACGCGCTCCTTCGCCGTGACGAAGCAGCTCCTCAACCAGTCGGGCACGGTCGACCGCCTCGACTGGCAACTCGGCCAGGAGCTCGATCAGCTCGCCCGCGTCGCCGACGGCGCCGACTTCGCCGAGGGCATCGCGGCCTTCTTCGAGAAGCGGCCGCCGAAGTTCGAGGGGAAGTAGATGCTCCTTCGATCTCGGACCCGACGCGCGCGCCCTGCGCCCGGGGCGAGCCGGGCGGACGGGCCGCGCGATGCATGAATACTCGCTCGTCGAGGCCCTCGTCCGCCGCGTCGAGGAGGAGGCGCGGCGGCGGAACGCGCTCGCGATCCACGGGCTCCGCGTCAGCATCGGGGAGCTGGCCGGCGTGGATCCGGAGCTGTTCCGGACCGCCTTCGAGACCTTCCGTGCCGGCACGCGCTGCGAGCAGACGTCGCTCGAGGTCACGACCTTCGCGGCGACCTGGACCTGCCCCGGCTGCGGCAAGACCTTCGCCCGGGGCGACGTGCTCCGGTGCGCGCGCTGCGACCGTCCGGCCCGGCTGGACGAGAAGAGCGACGCCCTGCTGCTCGAGTCGATCGACATGGAGGTACCGTAGATGTGCACGACCTGTGGCTGCGGTGACACCGAGCTCGTCCCGGTGGAGCTGCACGAGAAGATCCTGGCCGGCAACGACCGCACCGCCGCGCACAACCGCGAGCACTTCCGCGAGTCGGGCGTGCTCGCCTTGAACATCATGGGCTCGCCCGGCTCCGGGAAGACGGCCGTGCTGGAGGCGACCGCGCGCGCGATGAAGGGCCTCCGCCTCGGCGCCGTCTCCGCCGATCTCGCCACCGACAACGACGCGCGACGCCTCCAGGAGGCGGGCATCCCGTCGAAGGCCATCACGACCGGGCAGGCCTGCCACCTCGACGCGGAGCTCGTGCACAGGTCGCTGCACGACTTCCCCTGGCGCGAGCTCGACGTCTTCTTCATCGAGAACGTCGGGAACCTCGTCTGCCCCGCCATCTACGACCTCGGTCAGGAGGCGAACGTCGTCGCGCTCTCCGTGACGGAGGGCGAGGACAAGCCGCTCAAGTACCCGGTCATGTTCCAGAAGGCCGACCTCGTGCTCGTGACGAAGTGCGACCTCATCCCGCACCTCGACGTCGACGTGCGCAAGATCGAGGACAACCTGTCGCGCGTCATGCCCGAGCCGCGCGTGATGCAGGTCTCCTCGCGTACCGGCGAGGGCATGGACACCTGGAGATCGTGGCTGGAGTCGAAGCGCGCCTCCATCTTGGTCAGGACAGGCAAGGAGGCGCGCATGGCGCAAGGTCACGCCCACGAGCACGAGCACACGCACAGCCACGAGCACAGCCACGGGACGCAGAAGCACTCGCACCAGCACAGCCACAAGCACGCCCACTCGCACGAGCACCAGGAACCGGAAGAGAAGCACGACCACGCGCAGGGCGAGCACGGGCACGACGGCTCGGGCCACGATCACAGCCACTAGGGCGATCAGCCGGTTCCCGGACGGGAACATCCGAGAGCGACGCCCCTCCGGTACACGGCGGGACCGGAGGATCTCCGCTTTCGTGGCGGGCACGCGCTCCGGGCGCCGGATCGGATCCTGAGCTAATGCACCGACGGCCGGTGCTCGGCGGCGCGGCGTGCCGCGGGACGGGCGGCGCTCGCCGCCGACCTCGCCTTGCGCCGTCCACGGGCGACCTTCTTCCGCGCCGCCTCGCGGCCGCGCTCCGCCATCTCACGGGCGCTGTCGCGCCCGCGCTCCATGGCGCGGCTCGCGACGCCCCGGATCGCGTCGCGGCTGCGGTCGAAGAGCGCGGCGAGCGCGCCCGTGAGGAGGTTCCCGGGCGGCGTGTCGGGCGCCGAGGGATGCGGCCTCGTCGGCGAGGCGCGCTTCGCGGTGGCGAGCAGGTCGCCGAGCTCGCGGAGCTGGTTCGCGTCGAGGGCGCGCTTCAGCTTCGGGAGGAGCTCTCCCTCCTCCTCCTCCACGTGATGGCGCACCGCCTCGATGAGCACGTTCATCTTCGCGCAGTAGCGCTCGTCGTCCGGGCTCATGTCCTCGAGCTCGTCGAGCGTCAGCTTCACCAGGTGGTGCTCCTCGAGCGCCTCCAGCACGTCGTCCTCGGCCCGCTGCTCGGCGCGGCGCAGCGCAGGATAGAGGAGCAGCTCCTCGATGCTGGCGTGGATGGAGAGCTCCTTCACGAGCTCGCGGACGACGCGCCCCTGCCCCGCCTCGTCCTCGCGCTTCTCGGCGCGCTCGAACTGCTTGAAGAGCCGCTCGACGGCGGCGTGGTCCCTCTTGATGAGCTGGATGGCGTCCAAGGCTATTCCCCCCTTGGCCCTGACGCTCTGCATCCCTCGCGCTCGAGGCAAGCGGCCTCGCCGCCGTGATGGCGGGCGAGCGATCCTCGGTCAGCGCGCGCGGCTCCTTGCGGGCGCGCTGCTTGCCGCTGTCCGGACTCCCGCGACGGTGAACCCGGCAGCCTCGAACGGCGACCGCGGTCCCGTCCAGGCCAGGCGGCGGGGAGCGGGCCGCCGGAGCGCGGCTTCGGTGGATACCCCTCGACGACGCGAGCCCCGTGCGCGCAGGACGCGCAGCGCGCCCCTCACCTCGCGGCGGCCTCGCGGATCAGCTCCTCGAGGCGCCCGAGCGCCGTCTCGAGCGTCTCCAGCGAGGGGCCGAAGGAGAATCGGACGTACTGGCGGAAGCGCGACGCGGCGCGGCTGCGCCGCTTGCCGGGGTTCACGTCGAAGAACTCGCCCGGGACGCAGATGACCTTCTTCTTCAGCGCGGCGCGGAAGAAGCCCATCCCGTCCGAGAGCGGCGCCGGCAGGTTTCCCACCGAGCCCCAGACGTAGAACGTGCCGTCGGGCGCGCGGTCGGTCCGGATGCCCATGCCCTCCAGGCGGCGCAGGAGGCAAGCCCGCTTCTCCCCGAAGGCGCGGTGGATCGCCATCGTCTCGGCCGCGACGTGGTCCTCCGCGAGGAGCGGGACGGCCGCGCGCTGGAGCGGGCGCGAGCCGCCGCCGTCGAGGAACGAGCCGGCGCTCCCCACCGCGTCGATGACGCTCTTCGGGCCGACGGTCCACGTCACGCGCCAGCCGGGATAGCGCCAGTTCTTCGTGAGGCCGTCGAAGAGCACGATGGGATCCGCGTCGACGTCCTCGACGTAGCGCGCCGCGCTCTCCACCGGCAGCCGCCCCGGGGCCCCGGTCCAGACGTAATGCGAGTAGAACTCGTCGAGGAGGAGCGTGCAGTCGAGGTCGCGGGCCACCCCCACCCACCGCGCCAGCTCGTCGCCCTGCACGAGCTTGCCCGTCGGGTTGCAAGGGTTCGACGCGAGGAGCGCGGACAGCCCGCGGCCGGCGATCTCGCGCCGCAGGTCCTCGGCGGTGAACGCGTAGCCGCGGTCGCCCTCGAGCAGGATGGGGATTGCGGTGAACGCCTTGAAGATGTCGAGCAGCTCCTCGTACGCCGTGTAGTCCGGGAGGAAATGGCCGAGGTTCACGTGGCCGAGGCTGGCCGCCGCGCGGGTGAGGGCCGCGCGACCGCCGCCCGACACCGCGACGTTCTCGGCGGAGTACTGCGACGGCATCCCGCGGCGGTACAGCCGGTTGTAGAGCGACGCGATCGCCTCGCGCAGCTCCCATACGCCGGCCACGGGCGCGTACTCCTGGTCGTCGACCTGCACCGGAATCGCATGCACCCGCGGCGGCGCGCCCGAGAGCTCGCCCGTCTCGGGCTGGCCCTGCCCGAGGTTGCACCAGGCACGGTCGCGCGGATCGAACCCGAGCTTCACCGCCTCGGTGGTGACGTAGATGACGCCGGTGCGGGGGACGACGCGAAAGGCGTGGACGTGGGAGCGGTGGTCGTCGGTCACGGGACGAGCAGCGTATCATGCCCTTTCCCTCGCCCCGCCCTCGTCGCCCCCGAAGCGTTTTTCCCCCTCCCCTCGCAAGCGGGGGAGGGAGACGACACCCGTCGACCTGACCCGACCCCGAGCGCGAAGCACAACCGTCGCGACGTCACTACCTTCCTGCCACATGGACCCAAGGCCCCGTGTGGTCATCATCGGCTCCGGCTTCGCCGGCCTGTACTGCGCTCGCGCGCTGAAGGGGGCGCCGGTCGAGGTCACGATCGTCGACCGGCGCAACCACCACCTGTTCCAGCCGCTGCTGTACCAGGTCGCGACGGCCGGCCTGAACCCCAGCGACATCGCGGTGCCGACGCGCAGCTTCGTGCGCAAGCAGGAGAACCTCGAGGTCCTCCTGGGCGAGGTGGCGGGCTTCGATCTCGCGCGGCGCCGGGTGTTCCTCGCCGACGGCGGCGAGATCACCTACGACCACCTCGTCGTCGCGACCGGCGCCACGCACTCCTACTTCGGGAAACCCGAGTGGGCGCGGTTCGCGCCGGGGCTGAAGACGATCGAGGACGCGCTCGAGATCCGGCGGCGCATCCTCGTCGCGTTCGAGCTGGCGGAACGGGAGCCCGATCCGGCGCGCCGCGACGCGCTCCTCTCGTTCGTCGTGGTGGGCGGCGGCCCCACCGGCGTCGAGCTCGCCGGCGCGCTCACCGAGATCGCGCGCCACACGCTCGCCTCGGAGTTCCGCGCCATCGACCCGCGCCGCGCCCGCATCGTGCTGCTCGAGGGCGCGCCGCGCGTCCTTCCCTCCTACGCGCCCGACCTCTCGGAGGCGGCGCGGCAGCAGCTCGCCGACCTCGGCGTCGACGTCCGGACGGGCGCCATGGTCACCGGCATCGACGCCGAAGGCGTGCGCGTGGGAGAGGAGCGGATAGCGTCCCGGACGGTGCTGTGGGGCGCGGGGGTCGCGGCCTCCCCGCTCGCGCGGGAGCTCGGCGCTCCCCTCGACCGCGCCGGCCGGGTGAAGGTCGAGCCCGACCTGACGGTGCCGGGGCACCCCGAGGTCCACGTGGCGGGCGATCTCGCCGCCGCGGTCCGGTCCGACGGCTCGCCCGTCCCCGGCGTCGCGCCCGCGGCGATCCAGCAAGGGCGCCACGTCGCGCGCGACATCGTGCGAGGCCTGCGCGGCGAGCCGCGGCGGCCGTTCCGCTACGTCGACAAGGGGATCCTCTCCACCATCGGGCGCGGGCGCGCCGTGGGCGAGGTGTGGAGGTTCCACCTTCGCGGCGTCGTGGCGTGGCTCGCCTGGCTCCTCGTCCACATCTTCTTCCTCATCGGGTTCCGCAACCGCTTCATGGTCATCCTGGAGTGGGCGTGGCACTACACGACGTACGGCCGCGGCGCTCGCCTCATCACCGACACGGCGGAGCAGTGGCAGCTCGTGGCGGCCGACGCGGAGCGGCGAGCGCGCGAGGCGGGCGTCGCGCCGGCCGGGCCGGAGCCTCCGCCCACCTCACCGGCGGCGCGCGCGCCGGAGGCGGCGAGCGGCGATCGGCCGCCCACGGTTCACTGAGCGTTGAGGACACCCGCGGCGCTCGCGGCCGGCGCGGGCAGGGCGGCCGCGATCATCGCCTGCACGTCGTCGCGGAGCTTCCGGAGGTCGCGGTCGCCGAGGCCCTTCGTCGGCACCGGGTCGAGGATGCGCACCGTGAGGCGCGACGGCCGCACCCACGGCGTCCCCTTGGGCATCCCGTGCGCCGTGCCGGACACCGCGATGGGCAGCACCGGGACCCCCGCCTCGATGGCGAGCTTGAACGCGCCCGCCTTGAACGGCAAGAGCTTGCCGTCGCGGCTGCGGGTGCCCTCCGGGAACATCATCACGCTCATCCCGCGCTCGAGGTAGCGGCGCGCCTTCGCCATCACCGCGAGCGCGCTCGCCGTGTCGCCGCGGTCCACTGCGATGTCGCCCACCAGCCAGAAGGCCCAGCCCACCCACGGGATCTTGAAGAGCGACTTCTTCGCGACCCACTTCATCTCGTGGGGCAGGTTCGAGAGCAGGAAGATGTCGAGGAACGACTGGTGGTTCGCGATGACCACGTACGCGCCCTTCCCGGGCGGCCAGCGGCCCTCGATGCGGATGCGCCAGAAGGGGAAGCTGCGCGAGATGCAGGCGCCGCAGAGGCGGAGCAGCCGCCCGGCCACGGCGCGGTTGCGATCGAAGGGCCAGGTGACGAGCAGGACGAGCGCGACGACGGGCGGAAACAGGACGATCGCGACGAGGCTCAGCGCGTACGCGAGCACGGCGAAGGCGGGGACGATGATGCGCACGGCGAGAGTGTACGAGCGCGGGCCCCCGGGGTCGAGCCTAGGCGGGCTCGGGCGGGCGCGCCAGGTGCCAGCGCGTGCGGGCCTGGAGGGCGGCGGCCGCAGCGAGCACCCGGGCATCGGCGAGCGGCGGGCCCGCGATCTCGAGGCTCACCGGCAGGCGACCGGGCTCGACGAAGCCGATCGGCACCGCGACCGAAGGGAAGCCGACGAGGTTCCCCGCGAAGCGCATCACGCCGCCGCCGACGGCCGGCAGCGGATCGTCCACGGGCGGCGGCAGGATCGGGGAATTGGGCGCGACGATGAGGTCGTGGCGGTCGAAGAAGCGCGCCATCTCGCGCTGCATCACCCCGCGGACGGCCTGCGCCTTCACGTAGTCGGTGGCGAGCGCGTCGAAGCGGTACAGCTCCCTGCCGTGCGCCTGGTGGAGAGGGTCCGAGAGCTCCTTCGTCCTCCCGGACTTCACGAGCTGCTCGAACGAGACGAGCGCCTCCGCCGTGAAGACCACCTCCGCGACCGCCTGCCAGGGCAGGTCAGGCAGCTCGGCCCGCTCGACCTTCATCCCCGCGGCGCGCAGCGTGCCGAGCGCCTCCTCGTAGAAGACCGGGACCGAGGGGTGGATGGGGTAGTCGCGCGGGACGTCGAGGGCCGCGACGCGCAGGCCCGCCGGCAGGCGCGGCAGCCGGGCGCTCGGCTGCGGCGTCGTCGGCAGCGAGCTCGCGTCGAGCGGGTCGCTCGCGGCCAGCGCGGCGAGGACGAGCCCGCAGTCGGCGGCCGAGCGCGCCATCGCCCCCACCTTGTCGCCGGTCGGGGCGTACGGCATGACGCCGTGGCGCGAGACGAGCCCGTACGTGGGACGGAGCCCGGTGACCCCGCAGAACGCGGCCGGGCACAGGAGCGAGCCGATCGTCTCCGTCCCGAGCGCGAACCCGACGAGGCCCGCCGCGACCGCGGCCGCCGAGCCCGACGACGATCCGCCCGCCCAGCGCGAGATGTCCCAGGGCGTCCGGCAGGCGCCGTTCACGGAGGAGGTCGCCCACGTGACCCCGAGCGCGCCGGCGAGCTCGATGAGCGAGGTCTTGCCGACGAGGATCGCGCCCGCCTCGCGCAGGCGTGTCACCGCCGTCGCGTCGCGGTCGGGGATGCGCCGCGCGTACGGCCTCGCGCCGAAGGTGGTGCGGACGTTCTTCGTGTCGAAGACGTCCTTCAGCGCGTAAGGGATGCCGTGCAGCGGGCCGCGCCACCGGCCGGCGGCGAGGTCCGCCTCGGCCCGTCGCGCCTGGTCGCGGGCGAGCTCGGCCGTCACCGTGACGAAGCAGTTGAGCCGCGGCGCCACCCGCTCCATCCGGGCGAGGTAACCCTCCGTCAACGCGACCGGCGAGAGCGTGCGGGCGCGCACGCGGGTCGAGAGCTCGGTGACGGGCAGGTCGAGCACCTCGGGACCGAGCAAGGCTCAGCCCTCCCGCAGCATCGAGACGTGAAACACGAACGCCGGCTCGAGGCCCTCGCCGAGCTTGAACTCGCGGATCGCCGCCAGGTTGGGATTGCGGGCGCCCGCTTCGGCAGGATCGGGAGGAGGTGGAGGGGGCGGCGCGACACCGGGCGAGGGTGCGGGCTGCACGGCCTGTGGAGCGCCGCTGCAAGCGGATCCGAGCCCCACCGCGGCGGGGATCAGGAGCGTGCGTGCCAGGAAGTGGCGCCGGGAGGACCCTGCGACGGCCGGTTGGTCGGGGTGGGTCACGGAATCGTGACACGAGCCAGGCACGGGACGGCCACGCGAATCCATAGGCGGTGCCGAAAAATACAGCGGATGATTGACTCAGCACAACTA
Source organism: Anaeromyxobacteraceae bacterium (assembly GCA_036395165.1). Classification (GTDB taxonomy): domain Bacteria; phylum Myxococcota; class Myxococcia; order Myxococcales; family Anaeromyxobacteraceae; genus Anaeromyxobacter_A. Next base: position 12,253 of record DASWDS010000324.1, read on the forward strand.
GCCGGGCGTGCGGTCCCGCAAACGGGGGTGCCGCGCTCGCTCTGACAGCTCACGCAAACGACTCTCGGTATGCCCAAACGACTCTGGGTAGGGACGCGGGGTAGGGACGCGAACGACTCTGGGTAGGGACGCGGGGGTCGGGACGCGAAGAGCTGGCGTGTCATGGCGCTGCCCAGTTGGAGTGAGCCCCGAGTCCGAGCCCGAGTCCGAGCCCGAAAGAAGCCGGGCGCGGGTACGGGCGCGGGCTCGTTCACGGGACCAGCGCAACCGAGCACGGCCATCAGACCGGCGGTCGCTCCAGGTGGAAGCGCGTCTCCTCCTGCCAGAGCGCGCCGGCGGCGAGCAGGCGCGCCTCGTCGAACGGCTTTCCGACGAGCTGCATGCTGACGGGGAGCTTGCCGGGACCGGCGAAGCCCATCGGGAGCGCGAGGGCGGGAAGGCCAGCCAGGTTGCCCGCGGCGCCGAGCGGATCGGAGCCGTCGAAGAGCGGGTCGAGCGACTCGTCGACCGGCGGCGCGACGTAGGGCAGGTTCGGCGCGACGACGAGGTCGTAGCGCTCGAAGAAGCGCGCCAGCGCGCGCTGCACGTCGCCCCGCAACCGCATGGCGCGCACGTAGTCGGTCGCGCTGCCCCTCGACAGGTAATCGTCGGGCGACCTCTCGCGGTGCGAGCGGTCGGAGAGCTCGCGCGTGCGGCCGCTCCGGATCACGTCCTCGAAGGCGGTGCCCGCCTCGGCCTCGATGAAGAGCACCGCCAGGTCCTCGTAGGGCAGGTCGGGCAGCTTCGCGCGCTCGAGCGCGAGGCCGAGCCGTTCGAGCGTCGCGAGCGCGGCCTCCCAGATCGCCTTCACGTCGGCGGAGACCGGCGGCTTCTCGGGGAGCCCCAGGACCGCGGCGCGCAGCCCCTTCGCCGCGGCGGGAACGACGGCGTCGAGGCCGGGCGGCGGATCGACGGAGGTCGGGTCGCGCGGATCGCGCCCCGCGATGGCGCGGAGCACGAGCGCGGCGTCGCGCG
>DASWDS010000325.1:0-1598 GCA_036395165.1 Anaeromyxobacteraceae bacterium
CGAGGCGGAGGGTCGCGCACGAGCGCCGCGGGTTCCGCCCGCGGCGCTTCGCGTTCGTAGTAGGCTCGCGCGCTCCGTGACCGCCGCGACTCTCGCCCTGGCCCTCGCCGCGGCCCTCAGCGCGACCGCCGCCGGTGCGCCGCCCCTCGAGGTCGTCGAGGCGGGCCGCGCCGAGTACGACGTCGCGCGCGAGCGCGGCGTCGTCACGGGGGGCGTCACGCTCCGCCGGGGCGCGGTGACCCTCGTCGCGGGCGCGGCCACCTACGACGCGCGCACCGGCGAGGTGGACGCGACGGGCGGGGTGCTCCTCACCGAGCCCGGGCGGGCGATCGCGGCGAGCAGGATGCACGCGGTCCTCGACGGGCCCTTCGAGGCGCACGACGTGGTGGCGTTCCTCAAGGACGCGCCGCTCGACCTCTCGCGCTGCCGCACCCTCGACGACGCGCGCCGCACCGGCCGCAACAAGGTGGAGGTGGGCGGGGCCGTGGCGCACGGCGCCTCGACCTCCGCCCGCTTCGAGGTCGAGCGCGCGCGCCTCACGCTGTGCGACTGCGGCGGCGCGCCGCCGTCGTGGGAGATCCGCGCCCGCCATGCCTCGGTCCTGCCCGGGAAGGCGGCGCTGCTCACGTGGCCCGTCGTGTACGTGACGCCGCGCTTCCTCTTCATCCAGAAGCCCATCCCCGTGCTCGTGCTGCCGGCCGCGTACCTTCCGCTCTCGAGCAGGCAGACCGGCCTCCTCTTCCCCGAGTTGACGACGGGCGGCATCGCGGGCTGGGGCGTCACGCAGCCGCTCTTCCTCACGCTCGGCCCGAGCTGGGACGCGACGGTCACGCCGGGCTGGGCCTTCGGCCCGAGCGCCAAGCAGGTGTCGGACCTCCACCGTGGCGTGAAGGGGCCCGGCCTCGGCCTCGAGCTGCGCTGGGCGCCGGCGGAGGGCGCGCGCGGCTTCGCCCGCCTCGCGCTCCAGCACAGCGTGATCCCCGACTGGCCGGACGGCGTGGCGCGGCCGCCGGACATGGACCGTATCGCGCTCTCGCTCGTCCACGACCAGCGACTCTCGGACCGGACGTACTTCAAGGCCGAGGTCGGGCTCATCGACGACCCGCTGTACCTGCAGGATTTCACCGGCGACGCGCTCCTGCGCGGCCTCGAGTATCGGCGCAGCGCGGTGGCCCTGACGCACCGGACGGATCAGCTCGTCCTGGAGGCGGACGCGGCCTACCACCTGCCGCTCGCGTATCTCGACGGGTGTACGGATCCGACCAGGTGCGTCCGCGCGCCCTTCGGCACGTTCGGCGGCGACCTCCACACGTTCCACCGCCTGCCGGCGGCCTCGGCGACGCTCCTGCCGGTGACGCTGGCGGGGCCGCTCCGCCTCTCCGCGACCGCCGGCGTCGCGCGCTTCGCGCCGCTGCGGGGGCCGACCGGCGACGAGGGCGCGGACGGGATCGGCCCCGGCGAGCGCGGGTGGCCGGGATCGTCGGGCCCCGGCCGGCGCGCGCTCAGCCCCGACGCCGCCCTGTTCGATGACGTGACGGAGGGTGATGGCCGGTGGCAACGCGGCGAGCGGCTCGCCGCCACCCGCGGGCTGGCGCGGG
>DASWDS010000326.1:0-10064 GCA_036395165.1 Anaeromyxobacteraceae bacterium
AACAACCACCATCACTATCAGTCCACGGCGAACCAGGGCTGGTTCTGGTGGGAGGTGGACGTCACGTACTACGCGCTCCGCGCGCTCGCCGCGCTCGGGATCGTGAGCGACCTGCGCACCCCCCCGCCGGCCGTCCGCGACTCGTTCCGGCGCCCCGCCGGAGCGGACGCTGCGGCGGCGGGCGACGTCGCGCCGAGCCCGGGCGCCTGACCCGAATCGAGCACGGCGGGTCCGCGCGCGACGGGCTAGACTCCCGGCTCCAGCGAGGAGGCTGCCGTGGACGCGCGCGAGCTCTGGGATCGCTACAAGCAGCAGGTCTGCGACGTGCCGCCGCTCGGGCTCTCCGTCGACCCGAGCCGGATGCGCTTCGCGGCCGACTTCCTCGACCGCACCGCGCCGGCGATGGCGGACGCCTTCCGCGCGATGGACGCGCTCGAGGCGGGGGCGATCGCGAACCCGGACGAGCGGCGGATGGTCGGGCACTACTGGCTACGCGACCCGGCCCGCGCCCCCTCGCCCGAGATCCGGCGCGACATCGAGGAGGTCGCCCGCAGGGTGGACGCGTTCGCGGCCGACGTCCACGCCGGCAGGGTCCGGCCTCCCGCTGCGCCGCGCTTCACCCAGCTGCTCTGCATCGGCATAGGGGGCTCGGCTCTCGGACCGATGTTCGTCGCGGACGCGCTCGGCGATCCGGCGCGCGATCGGCTCGCGCCGCACTTCCTCGACAACACCGACCCGGATGGCTTCGGCCGCGTGCTCGGCGCGCTGCACGGGAAGCTCGCGGAGACGCTGGTCGTGGTGACCTCGAAGAGCGGCGGCACGCCCGAGACGCGCAACGGCATGCTGGCGGCGGAGGCCGCGCTGCGCGGCGCGGGCCTGGAGCTCGCCAGGCACGCGGTCGCCATCACGCAGCAGGGCTCGCGCATGGACGAGGTGGCCGTGCGCGAGGGCTGGCTGGCGCGGTTCCCGATGTGGGACTGGGTCGGCGGTCGCACCAGCGAGACCTCGGCGGTGGGTCTCCTGCCGGCGGCGCTGCAGGGGGTGAACGTCGCTGCCCTCCTCGAGGGCGCCCGCCTGTGCGACGCCGCGACGCGCGTCCACGACGCGCGGCGGAACCCCGCGGCGCTCCTCGCCCTCGCGTGGCTGCACGCGACGGGCGGCAAGGGCGGCCGTTCCATGGTCGTCCTCCCGTACAAGGACCGGCTGCTGCTCTTCAGCCGATACCTGCAGCAGCTCGTGATGGAGTCGCTCGGGAAGCGCCTCGACCTGGAGGGCCGCCGCGTCGATCAGGGGATCGCGGTGTACGGCAACAAGGGGTCGACCGACCAGCACGCGTACGTCCAGCAGCTCCGGGACGGCGCGAACGACTTCTTCGCGGTGTTCGTGCGCGTGCTGGAGAGCGGGGGGACGCCGCTCGAGGTCGAGCCGGGCGTCACCCCGGGTGACTACCTGCACGGCTTCCTCCTCGGGACGCGCGCCGCGCTCTTCGACAACGATCGCGAGTCGGTGACGATCACGGTCCGGCGCGCCGACGCGCGCACCGTCGGCGCTCTCATCGCCCTCTTCGAGCGCGCGGTGGGCCTCTATGCGTCGCTCGTCGGGATCAACGCCTACCACCAGCCCGGCGTCGAGGCCGGCAAGAAGGCGGCCGCGACCATCCTCGCGCTGCAGGCGCGGGTGACGGCGGCCCTCTCGGCGACAGCGCGCACCGCGGACGAGCTCGCGGGGGCGCTCGGAGAGGCGGACGCCGAGACGGTGTACCACCTGCTCGAGCACCTCGCGGCGAACGGCCGGGCGCACCGCCAGGGCGAGGGCCCGGCGGCGCGCTTCGCACTCGTCATCTAAAGGTAGACGGACCGGCGCGCGGCGACGTCGTCGTCGAGCATCTGCTGGAGCGAGGCGCGCGTGCGCTCGGTGAGCTCGAGCACGCGCGCCTGATCCTCGGCCGCCTCGGCGCCGGCGGCGCGCGTGTCGAGCGGCTCGCCGAAGCGGATGGACCAGCGCGACGGGAGCGGCAGGAGCCCGAGCGGCGCGAAGGGGAGGGCCGGCGCGGAGAGCGGGAAGGGGAGCCCGAGGCGATCCGACAGCCAGCCCTCGCGCGCGAAGGGCGCGCTCGTCTCCTCGCTGCCGACGATCGCGCACGGCACGATGGGGGCGCCGGTGCGGAGCGCGAGCTTTGCGAACCCGCCGCGCCCGAACCGCTCCACGCGATAGCGCTGCGGCCATGGCCGCGTGCCGCTGCGGCTCCCCTCGGGAAAGACGGCCACGGCGACGCCACCGCGCAGGAGGCGCAGCGCGTTCTCCGGCGTGGCCTGGACCGCCCCGAGGCGCGCCAGGACGCCGCCCGCGACCGGGATCCCGAGCGCGTGGTCGTCGAGGAGCGGGCGCAGGTCGCGCCGCGCGGGGTGATCGCGGCGCAGCGCGACGCCCAGCATGAGCGCGTCCCATGCCAGCGCGCCCCCGTGGTTGGCGACCAGCACGACCGGGCCGTCCGCCGGGACGTGGTCGATCTCGCGGGTCTCGACGCGCCACCACGAGGTGAAGAGGAAGTCGAGCACCGGGGTGGCGCGCGCGACGAGCTCGCGATCCCTGCCCGAGGCGTCGAGGTCCGCGCCGGCAAAGAGCGCCCGCAGCGAAGCGAGGCCGGCGAGCCGCTCGCGCAGCGCCGGGACGAGACCGGAGACGAGATGGAGGAGCTCCTTCGCGTGCTGCCCCGAGGCCTCCTGCCGCGCGAGCTCGCCGAGGCGAGCGGCGGCGCTGGTCGCGCTCGCGGCCGCCGAGTCGACCCGCTGCTCGAGCGCGGCGAGCCGCTCGCGCAAGGCGCTGGCCGTGGACTCCAGCCTCTGGCTCCGGGTGGTCGAGGTCGGAGTCGCGGTCGAGGCCGGACTCGCCGCGTGGATGGCCGACGCGGCCGCCCGCACCGCCGCCCCGCGCTCGAACGGATCGTTCCCGAGCACGGGCTTCGGCACGGATCGCGCCTTCGCTCCCTTGCGCCGCGTCCTCTTCCTGGGCTGCTCCCTTGCCGCCATGCGTGGCCCTATACCGGCCCGTGCGCAGCGCGTCAAACGGGCAATGGAGGCGAGCCGCCCGCGTCGGCAGCGCATGGTAGAAGACGTGCGTGCCGCGCATCCACGTCCTCCCGCCCGGGCTCGTGAACCAGATCGCTGCCGGAGAGGTCGTCGAGCGGCCCGCCTCGGTCGTGAAGGAGCTCGTCGAGAACGCGCTCGACGCGGGTGCCCGCCAGATCCAGGTCGACGTCGAGGAGGGTGGCCTCGCGCTCGTGCGGGTCGCCGACGACGGGTGCGGGATGGACGGCGATGACGCGCTGCTCGCGCTGGAGCGGCACGCCACGTCCAAGCTGAAGGACGCCGCCGGGCTGACCGCCATCGCCACGATGGGGTTTCGAGGCGAGGCGCTCCCCGCCATCGCGTCGGTCTCGCGCATGCGCATCGACACCGCGGACGGCGGCGCCGGCGCGGCGGGGACGCGCCTCGTCCTCGAGGGCGGCCGCGTGGTCGAGCACGGGCCGGTGGCGCGCCCGAGGGGAACGACGATCGAGGTCCGCGATCTCTTCTTCAACACGCCTGCGCGACGCAAGTTCATGCGCGCCGCCGCGACCGAGGCGGGCCACGCGAGCGAGACGGTGATCCGGCTCGCGCTCGCGCACCCCGAGGTCGGGTTCACGCTCCGCTCCGCGGGCCGGCTTGCGCTGGCCTCGCCCGCGTCGGCGGCGCTGCGCGATCGGGCCGCTGCCGCCCTCGGGCGGGCAGCGGCGGGGCACCTCCTGCCCATCGCCGGATCGCGCGGCGACGTGCGCGTCCGCGGCCTCGCCACCGCCCCCGACCACTCCGAGGCGACCGGGCGAGCCGTCTACCTCTTCGTGAACGGCCGGTACGTGCGCGATCGCGGCGCGGCGCACGCGGTCCTGCGCGCCTACGCCGGGACGCTCCCGCAGGGCCGCTTCCCGGCCGCCGTGCTCTTCGTCGAGCTGCCGCTCGAGCGCGTGGACGTGAACGTCCATCCGCAGAAGCTCGAGGTTCGCTTCGCCGACGCGCGATCCGTCTACGACGCGCTCTTCCACGCCGTCGCGGAGTCGCTCCGGACCGCGCCCTGGCTCCGGCACCGGCCCCTGACGGACGTCGCCGACACCGGCGACGGGGCTCCCGGCGGCGCTGTCGCGGTGCCGGTCGCGGGCGAGGAGGTGGCGGCGATCCTCGCCGAGGCGCGCGAGCTCCACGGCGGCGTGCCGCCCGGCCTCGCGCCCCTGCCGGGCGCGAACGCGACGTTCGCGTTCCCGCTGCCGGCGGCCGGCGGCGACGGGACGGCCGCCGCGCCGCGCGCGCCCGGCTACTTCGGAGCGCTGCGGTACGTCGGCCAGCACGCGCGCACGTACCTCCTCTGTGAGGCGCCCGGAGGAGCGCTCGTCGTCGTCGATCAGCACGCCAGCCACGAGCGCCTGCTCTTCCATCGGCTCAGGGAGGCCTGGCGGGCCCGAAAGCTCGCGATCCAGCCGCTCCTCCTGCCGCAGATCGTGACGCTTCCTCCGGGCCCGGCCCGGGCGCTGGAGGGGGGGATCGACGAGCTGCGGGCCGTCGGCCTCGACGTGGAGCCGTTCGGTGGCGACGCGTTCGCGGTGAAGGGCGCGCCCGCCGCCCTGGGGGGCGCCGACCTCACCCGGCTCCTCGGCGACCTGGCGCAGCAGCTCGAGCAGATGGAGCGCGGCAGCGCGGTCGAGGAGGCGGTCCACGATCTCCTCGCGACGATGGCGTGCCACAGCGCGGTGCGCGCGAACCAGGACCTCGGTCCGGAGGAGGCGCGCGCCCTCCTCGACGGCCTCGACGCGATCGACTTCAAGGGGCGGTGCCCGCACGGCCGACCGGTGGTCTTCGAGCTGCCGCTCCACGACCTGGAGCGGCGGGTCGGCCGTCGGTGACGTGGGCGGTCAGTGACACTGTCACGTGACGTCACCGGTCCGAGGCAGGCGTTGCAGGGTTCCCGACGACTGCAGATCAGGCGAGCGCCAGGATTGCGAGCGCTTGGGTAAGGCTCCCGGTGGCGAGTCCGAGATGAGCGAGCACGGAAGCGACTTGCCGCCGAGAGCCCCCCAAAAAAAAGAAGCGCAACGAGCAGGTCTTGAGAGGTGCGGGGGGGTCCCCTCGACGACCGCGTTGCGCTTCGGGGTGTTACTCAAGCAAGCGAAGGGCCACCCGCCAGGGGACCATGTTTCCCTCGTCCTTACCGGGCCGTGGGCAAACCTGTGCACCGGATCGGCAGCCCAGGAGCATTTCAGTCCTGAATTTGAAATTTCAATTATGAAACGGAAACCCCGATGTGCCGCGCCGGCTGTAATTAGGAAAGGAAGCAGGCGGTCGTTTCGACATCCTGCCGCGGTGCGTAGCACGCCGGTGCCTGCAAGGTGGCTCGAGGCCGGTAGAAACCGGTGCATGTTCTCGGCATCAGAGATGCAGTAAGAGCGGGTGTGCAGGGAACCATCACAAGTCGGGACGTCATCCGGCACTCCTTCACGATCCTGCGGCTCTGGGGGCCCGGGTGCTACGTGAGGTGCCTGCGAGCGATCGTCTCTCGCCGCGCCTGCACGTTCCTCGAGGTCATCTCCACCCGCAGCTGAGCGGGTTGGCCCTCCGCCGTCGCGGCGGGGGGCGTGCGGCTGATTTTCACCCCCCCACCGGCCAGCGTTGTGCCAGAGTCGCGCGCGTGAGCCCTCGCGATCCGCGCCTGCGCCCGTACCGCGCCGCGCTCTGGGTCGTGTACTTCGGCGTCGTCCTCCTGGGAATGGCGCTCGTCTCGGTGAGCGTGGCGCGCAGCCTGCGCGGCCCCTCCCGGCCGGCCACGACCGCCGGCCCGCTCCCGACCCGCGCCGCGCTCCGCGTTTGCCTGGCCGATCTCGAGCTGCTCTACCGCGAGCAGAACCAGCGCGCGTGGGCGCTCGGGACCGAGTTCGAGGGACCGGACCCGTTCGCCACCTGGAACGCCTGGTCCCATGAATGGGAGCGGAAGGTGGAGGACCTCACCGACCGATGCCGCCTCGACGACGCCTCCGGCGAGGACGCGGCGGCGCGCGCCGAGCTGGCCGCGGCGCGCGACGCGTTGCGCGCGCTGCACCGGGCCTACGCTGCCCAGGTGAACCGCTTCGCCCAGGAGGAGGGGCAGCTCGCGCAGGCAGCGGCGGAGGCGCTCGCGCACGCGCGCGAGGAGGTCGGGCGCGCGCGCTAGGTCAGTTGCAGCGGCCGTTCTGGTCGACGTACTCGAAGATCCAGCGGTAGATCTGCGCGGCCTCGAAGCCGAGCTGCGGCGTGCGATTCGGGTAGAGCGTGCCTGGCGGATCGTTTCCGAGGGGGGTGAATCCGACGCTGCAGACCACGAGCTCGAGCACGTGAACCCTGGTCGTGGGGTCCGCGGGATTGAATGCGGGCATCGCAAACACGAACGGCTGGCTCGCCGGCGGCGGCACGAGCCGGACGGGATCGGCAGGATCGCCCGACCCGGGGATGTCGTCGCTCCGGCGAGCGTCGGGCGCGTCCACGCGGTAGTCGACGAACCAGCGCGCCTCGACCCGTTCGACCGTGTCCGGATCCTCCAGGGCGGCGCTCACGTTGAACTGCGGTACGCCGCCGTCGGGGCAGGTCTTCGCGACAGGCACGATGGGGTCGCTCGGGAGGACGGTCTCCAGACGGAAGCGGAGCGAGGTCACGACGCCGCCGTCCGTCCTGGCGACCTCCGGCAGCGGCTGCGGGAGCGGGCACGCCGCGAGCGAGAGCGCGAGCAGCAGCGTCACCGCGGCGGCGAGGCGCGCGAGCGGTCGCTTCACGGTTGGTCCTCCTCCCCGGGAGCCGTGGGCGGCAGCTTCACGCCCTGGCGCTCCGCCTCGAGCTTCTCGAGGTGCCGGAAGATGGTGCGCGGGTCGACGCCGAGGTCCTTCGCCGTCTTGGTGCGGTTCCCGTCGTTCCGCTCCAGCACCTCGTTGATGTAGCGCTTCTGGAACTCCTCCTTCGCCTGCACGAGCGGGAGGACGGGGGCGAGGCTCTCGGGGCCCAGGTCCAGGTCCTCGGGCCCGACGAGCGGCTTGTCCGCCAGCACGACCGCCTTCTTGACGCGGTTCTCGAGCTCGCGGATGTTGCCCGGCCAGCCGTACTTCCGCAGCGCGACCACCGCCGGCGGCGCGAAGCCGCGCGCCCGCGAGGCGAACTCGCGCGCGTACTTCTGGAGGAAGAAGCGGGCGATGACGAGGACGTCCTCGCCGCGGTCGCGCAGCGGCGGCAGCGCGATCGAGACCACGTTGAGACGGTAGTAGAGGTCCTCGCGGAACCGCCCCGCCGCGATCTCCTCCTCGAGCACCTTGTTCGTCGCCGCCAGCACGCGGATGTCGACCGGCTCGGGCCGGCTGTCGCCCACCTTCGTCACGATCCGCTCCTGGACCGCCCGCAAGAGCTTGACCTGGAGGGAGAGCGGCATGTCCCCGATCTCGTCGAGGAAGAGCGTCCCGCCGTTCGCGGCCTGGAACTTGCCGCCGCGGGTCGAGACGGCGCCAGTGAAGGCGCCGCGGACGTGCCCGAACAGCTCGCTCTCGAGGAGGCTCTCGGGGATGGCGCCGCAGTTCACGGCGACGAACGGCCCCGCGGTGCGCGGCGAGCAGCGGTGGATCTCCCTCGCGACGAGCTCCTTGCCGGTGCCCGTCTCACCGGCGATGAGCACCGAGACGTCGGTGGCGGCCACCTTCTCGATGCGCCGGTAGACCTCGCGCATGCTCGCGCCGGCGCCGATGATCTCGCCGAACTGGTTCTGCTGCACCGCCTGGCGCAGCGCCTCGTTCTCGAGCCGGAGCCCGTGCAGGAGGAGCGCGTTCTGCACGAGGAGCGAAGCCTGCGCGGTGAAGACGGTCAGGACCTCGAGGTCCTTCTCGTCGAACAGGCTCACCACGCTGTCGTTGCCGAGGTAGATGACGCCGAACGACTCGCCCGAGCGCATGAGCGGCGCGCACATGACGGAGCACAGCTTCAGGTTCACGACCGACGAGGACGACGACCACTGCTCGTCGTGCAGCGCGTCCGCCACCACCACCGGCCGCTTGGTCGCCGCGACGCGCTGGATGATCGAGTCGGACACGCGCGAGACGGCGTTCTCGATGGTCTCCCGCGCGAGGTTGCGCGCCGACTTCACCTCCATCCGGTCGCCCTCGAGCAGGATGAGGAAGCCCTTGTCGGCGTGGGTCACCTCGAGCAGCGCGTCGAGCAGCTCGTCCAGGAGGCGCGACAGGTCGCTCGCGGCGAGGAGCCGCTCCGAGAACCGGACGAGGCCCTCCATCGCCTCGACGCGGCCGGGCGCCGCGGCCGCGGCGGGGGCCGCGATGGGATCGCGCACCGTGAACACGAGCTCGGTCGCGCCCAGCAGGATGCGGTCGCCGTCCGCGAGCCGCGCCGTCACCTTGCGCCGCCCGTTCACCACCATCTGGGCGCCGCCGCTGCACACCGCGTTGAAGGTGTCGCCGTCGGAGTGGATGTGCAGCGCCATGTCCGGCGGCAGCGACGCGTCCGCGAGCACGATCTGGTTCTCGGGGCCGCGGCCCAGCGTCGTGATCCGGTTCGCCAGCGGGATGGCGCGCTCGCGGCCGTCGGCGGTCCGGACGAGGAGGGTCGGCATCGGATCAGAAGCTCCAGGACAGCTTGAGGGAGCCGCCCTGCCGCGGTGACAGCTCGGTCTCGACGCGCGGCACGTAGTAGAGGTGGGCGTCCACGACGCCGTACGCGTAGACCGCCCAGAAGAGGGCGGCCGAGAGGTACTTCACGTCGTCGGCGCGCGAGAGCAGGGTGCGGTCCGCGTCGGTGTAGGGCGGCTTCGAGCACCCCGACGGCTGTGACGGGGAGCAGCGCCGGCGCGGGTCCTGCGCGATATTGTTGTGGAAGAGGATGGCAGCGAGGTTGGTGGCCGCGAGCGCCACCTCCGCCGCGGCGAGCGCGGCGCCCTTCCCGCGGTGCCCGTTCTGGAACTGCCCGGCGCCGAGCGGCATCCAGTTGAAGAGGTAGAGGCGCTCCTGGACGCGGATGACCTTGGTGGGGGCGCCGGCCCGCGCCTGCTCCTCGCTGAGGAGCCGCTTCTTCGCCTCCTCCGTCAGCCGGCGCTGCTCCTCGAGGGCGCGGCGGCGCTCGCGCAGCGGCCCGAGCGCGGGCTCGTGCTCCTTCTTCACCTGGTCGAAGAACTCCACCACCTTCGGCTCGACCAGGAACGGGTCGAGCGTGTGGTCGGGGTCGAGGGAGAGCAGCGAGACGAACGCGGCGCGCGCCTGCCCGAGGTCGCCCAGCTTGAGCTCGGCGATGCCGAGCATGCGGTAGGCCTCGACGGCGTCGTCGCCGCTCGCGTCGGGGTGCTCGCCGAGCCACGCGCGCACCGTCCCCGCGGCCTCGGCGAAGGAGCCGAACTCGAAGCGGTCGCGGGCCCGCTTGAGGTCGGGGCTCTGCGGCGTCGCGGCCAGCGCGAGCGCGAGCAAGACGGAGATCAACGGGACGTCTCCGGGCGGGCCGTCGGCGGCGCCTCGTCCGCCCGCGGCGCCTCGACGGCAGGGGACGGCTGCGCGGCGAAGGTCACCTCGGCGCCGGCGCGGAGCTTGAGGGAGGTGCGCAGGGGGGGCTGGCCGTCGAGCTCCAGGCGCAGCTCGGCCGGCGCCTCGTACGGGCTGTCGCCGGTGGCGGGCACCGGCACCTCGAGCGCCGCGCGCTGGGACTCGCCGGCGGTGCCGGCCAGGTGGCCGTCCACGTAGACGCGCGTGCGCGGATCGGCGTCGACGCGAATGCGCGCGGGCCGCGGGCGGAGGCGCTCCTTCAGCTCGAGCGGCTGCGGGACGGACTCGCCCGCCGAGAACTCCTTCACGAACGGGAAGCAGCAGGCGTGCTCGATCCGGATCCGGTGCGCCGCGCCGGGCGAGAGGGAGAACGAGACCCGGTCCTCGCCGCGCGCGACCTCGACGCCGTCGAGGAGCGCCCGCTCCGCATAGGGGCTCACGCGGATGGAGACCACCGCCGGCTGCCCGGCGGGACCGGCCACGGCGGGCG
>DASWDS010000327.1:0-3035 GCA_036395165.1 Anaeromyxobacteraceae bacterium
AAGGCGAGGTGCACCTCGGCCTCGCGAGCCGCGTTGGTCCCCTTTGCGAGCCGCTTCAGAGCCTTCTCGTACTTGCGCCCGAGGCCCTCGAAGAGCCAGGGCCTGAACGAGCGCAGCGTCGTCCTCAGGCGCCGCAGCCCCACGCGAAAGTCATGCAGGGCTTCTTCGTCTTCCCGCTTCGCGAGCCGCCGTGCGGCCGCGTCGGACTGCTGCAGGAGAGCAAACGCTATGAAACGCGCACCCTCCTCGACCGTGCGATCGATCACCGCGTCGTCCATGTGCATCGCCTGCTCCCGCAGGCAGTGATCATGGTCGTGAGCGGCGAGGAGGAGGTTGCGCCAAACGGGTGCTGGCGCGAGACGTCACAAGATCGTCACACGAGACGTGGACGCGCGAGGGTCTCAGCGGAGGAGAGGTCCAGCGTCATGCGCTCCGCCGCGCAGCGCGGCGTCCTGAACCTTACTGGCGGTGTGTGCCGGTTCCGTGTCGGAGGGGTCGAATCGCGCCGGTAGACTGGCGACGCCCCCCGAACGGCGCGCTTCTGTGCTGCAGCGCTCCGGGTGAAGTAGGGCCGCCCGGACTCGAACCGGGACTCCGCTCGCGCGGAAGCGGATTTTAAGTCCGCCGCGTCTACCTGTTCCGCCACGGCCCCGCGGGTCGAGATTACATCGAGCGGCGCGGTTCCGCTGCTGGATCACCGAGGAACGCCGCCTCGAGCGGGCCGCCTCCTTCACCGCCGCACGCGGGCGTCGGCCGCGATCGGGGTCAGCGGTCATGCGCGGATCGTGCGCCCGCGCCAGGGGGCGGCGGGACATCCGGGTGCGGCGGGTCGTGCCTGCGATCGGCCACCGCGGTATGACTGGCCATCATGGAACGACACGATCGCGATCTCGAGAGGGCCTTCGACGGGCAGGCCGCGAAGTTCGAGCGGGCGCCCGTCCAGTCGGACCGCGGCGCGCTGGCGCGGCTCGTCGCCTTCGCCGGGCTCGCGCCGGGCTCGCGCGTGCTCGACGCGGGCTGCGGCCCCGGGCTCGTCGCCGAGGCGCTGCTCGAGGCGGGGCACCGCGTGCACGGCGTCGACCTCTCGGCCGAGATGGTGCGGCGCGCCCGCGAGCGCTGCGCCCGCTTCGGCGATCGGGCGCGCTTCGAGCAGAGCTCGGCGCTGACCCTCTCGCCGGAGGCGCCCTTCGACGGCTCGCTCTCGCGGCTCGTGCTCCACCACGTCGAGGATCCCGCGGCGTTCGTGCGCCGCCAGGCGGCGCTCGTCCGGCGCGGCGGCGTCGTCGTCGCCTGCGACCACACCGGCGACCCCGATCCCGTCGCGGCGCGCTGGCACCAGGACATCGAGCGCTGGCGCGATCGCACGCACGTCCGGAACCCGACACCCGGCGAGCTGGTGGACCTGCTGGCCGGCGCCGGCCTCGAGTCGATCACGCTCGTCGAGGAGACGTTCGAGCTCGACTTCGACGAGTGGTTCGACCGCGGGACGCCGGCACGCCCGAAGGCGGAGGTGCGGGACGCCGTGCTCGCGGGCAAGGCTCGCGGCTTCGAGCCCATCCCGCGCGAGGGCGGCGCGATCGCGATCCGCTGCTTCCGCACGCTCGTGCGCGGCGTGAAGCCTTGACCGCTCCGATCAGCGCACGATGCGCAGGATGCGATCCTTCTCCTTCGGGCAGGTGCCGCGGCCGTCGCAGTTGCTGGTCGTGACCCAGAGCGCGCCGTCGGGGCCCATCACCACCTCGCGGATCCGGCCCAGGCCGCCGGGCGGGTCGCCCTCGAGGTACACCTCGTGGCGCGCGACGTGATCGCCGTCGAGGGCGATGCGGTGGAGGTGGCGCGACCGGAGCGTCCCCACGAGGAAGCTCCCCTTCCACTCCGGGATCGCGTCGCCCGTGTAGAACGATCCGCCGCCGGGGGGCACCGCGTCCACCCACGCCAGCGCGGGCGCCGGCATCCCGGCGCGCGCCTCGCACCCGTAGACCTCCGGCCAGCCGAGGTTCGCGCCGGGGCGGGCGACGACGAGCACGCGGTCGTGGCCGCGGCGGCCGAGCTCGCCCGAGGGGCCGTGGTCGGCGATGACGAGCGCGCCGTCGGCGCGCCAGTCGAACGCCTCCACGTTGCGCAGGCCCATCGCGAACACCGGCGACCCGGGGAACGGATTGTCCTTCGGGATGCCGCCGTCCGGGGCGAGCCGCAGGATCTTGCCCGACGGGCTCTCCCGCCGCTGCGCCGAGTCCGGCTTGCCCGCGTCGCCGGTCCCGACGTAGAGCATGCCGTCCGGCCCGACGCGGATTCGCCCCCCGTCGTGGTACTGCTCGGCCGGGATGTCGTCGAGGAGCACCTTCTCCTCGCGCGCGGAGAGCGCGTCCGGCGCGAGCAGGTAGCTCGCGAGCCGGTTCACCTGCGTGCCGCCCTTCTCGGCGGTGTAGTAGAGGAAGAAGCGGCGCGTGCGGGCGAACGAAGGATCGAGGGCGATGCCGAGGAGCCCGCCCTCCGACTGCGCGGACACGGCCACCTCGATCACGGGCCGCCCGAGGAGCCTGCGGCCGCGCAGGAGGCGGACGCGCCCCGGACGCTCGGTCACGAGCACGTCGCCGCCGGGAAGGAAGGCGAGCCCCCACGGGACCTCAAGCCCGGAGGCGACCGGCTCGGCGCGGACGCGCACCGCGCCGCGCGGGCCGTAGCCGCCGGCCGGGACGAGCTCGCACCCCGCCGCGCCGCCTCTCGATGCGGCGCTCGCCCGATCGGCGGGAACGGCGGCGAGCGCGGCGGCGGCGAGGAAGGCGCAGGCGCGCAGGGTCATCCCCTCATGATTGTGGATCGAGCTGCACGCTCGCCACCGCGAGCAGGATCTCCCGCAGGAAGAGGAGCAGCGCCGCGATGAACGCGAGCATCGCGGCGACGAAGAGCACCGCCGCGAGCACGGACACGTTCGCCTTCAGGATCGACCCGACGAACAGGGACGAGATGATGGTGCAGACGAGGAGGGCGCTCGAGACCCCCGAGGTGATGGCCATATTGACGAGGTGCCGGCG
>DASWDS010000328.1:0-6654 GCA_036395165.1 Anaeromyxobacteraceae bacterium
CGTGGTGGAGCGGGTGGGGCGCCCGGGAGACCCGCGCGTCGAGGTGCTCAAGGTCGCCTACGCGAAAGGCTTCTCCGATCTCTTCCCCGACGACGTGCGCGAGGAGGCCGAGCGCGTGCCGGATCACGTGCGAGCCGAGGATCGGAGCGGGCGCCGCGACCTCACCTCGCTCCGGCTCGTCACCATCGACGGCGAGGACGCGCGCGACTTCGACGACGCCGTGTTCGTCGAGCGCGTGCACGGCAAGGGACAGGCGCGTTACCGCGCCGTGATCGCGATCGCCGACGTCGCGCACTACGTCAAGCCCGGGAGCGCGCTCGACACGGAGGCGCTCCGGCGCGGCACGAGCGTCTACTTCCCGGCGCAGGTCCTGCCCATGCTGCCGGAGCGGCTCTCGAACGGCATCTGCTCGCTCAACCCGGAGGTCGACCGCCTCTGCCGGGTGGCGGACCTCCTCATCGACGACCGCGGCGAGGCGGTCTCGGCGGAGCTGTACGCGGGCGTCATGCGCAGCGCGGCGCGCTGCACCTACACGGAGGTCGCGCGCGTCCTCGACGGCGAGGAGCTCCCGCACCGCGAGCCGTTCCGGAAGGACTTCGAGCTCATGGCGGAGCTGCAGGGCAAGCTCACCGCCATGCGCGCGCGCCGCGGCGCCATCGACTTCGACATCCCCGAGTCGAAGATCCTGGTGGACGCGGACGGGAAGGTCACCGGGATCGAGCGCCGCCCCCGCAACCGCGCCCACCGCATCGTCGAGGAGCTGATGCTCGCCGCGAACGAGGCGGTGGCCCGGCACTTCGGCGATCGCGAGCTCCCGACCATCTACCGGGTGCACGGCGTGCCGGACGAGGAGAAGATCGACGCCTTCCGGAAGCTCGCGCGCACGCACGGGTTCGAGGTGCCCGAGGGGCCGCTCGGGCCGAAGCAGCTGAACGCGCTCCTGCACGCCTTCGAGGGTCACGCGCAGCAGCGCGCGCTGAACCAGCTCCTCCTGCGCGCCATGATGCAGGCGCTCTACACGCCGGAGAACATCGGGCACTACGGGCTCGCCGCCGAGCAGTACCTGCACTTCACCTCGCCCATCCGGCGCTATCCCGATCTGATGGTGCACCGGCTGCTCGAGGAGGAGGGAGCGCGCCCCGAGCACCGCCGCGACGGCGCGAAGCGGCTCACGCTCGGCGAGCTCGAGGAGATCGCGACGCTGTGCTCGGAGCGGGAGCGCGCCGCGATGCATGCGGAGCGCGAGATCGCCGCCTTCTACGCCGCCGTCTACATGCAGGACAAGGTGGGGCAGCGCTTCCCCGGCGTCGTCGCGAGCGTGGTGGAGTTCGGGCTCTTCGTCGAGCTCGAGCCCTGGTTCGTCGAGGGGCTCGTCAAGGTCGAGGACCTCGGCGAAGGGTGGGAGCTCGACCTCGACCTGCACGCGCTCGTGCAGCGCGGCACCGGCCGGGCCTTCCGCGTCGGCGATCGCGTCGAGGTGGAGGTCGCGGCGGCGAGCCCGGCGCGCCGGCAGATCGACCTCGCGCTCGTGGAGCACGGCGAGACGCTGGCCGCCACACCGGCCGAGCGCGAGCGCCGCCGCGAGCGGCCGCGCAAGGCGAAGCCGGGCGACCGCCGTCCGTCGCCGCGGCGCGAGGAGCGCCACGCCGCGAAGAAGAGCGGCCCGAAGCGCGGCCACGCGGCGCCGCGCGGAGGCAAGGGGAAGCAGGCGGCGAAGGCCGGCCGCGGCGGGAAGCCGAAGGGGCGCCGCAGGCGCTGAGGGCCGTCAGGGCCGCGGGAAGACCCAGAGCGCGTCGGCCGGGAAGCGCGCCCGCAGCGGCCCGGGGCCGGGCGCGGCCGGCTCCCAGACGCGGAAGCGCTGGTCGGCCGCGTGCAGGACGAGCTCCCAGCGCTCGCCCAGGTACATCGCGGTGTCGAGCGCCGCCGGGAGGACGTTCTCGCCGTCCGAGTCCGTGAGGCGGGTGCGCTCGATGCGGATCACCGCCGCCGCCGCGCCGCCGGGCGCGAGGTCGCCCCGGAGCTGGCCCCAGAGCGCCCACCCCTCGCCCGCGACCCTCGCCGTCCTGCCGCGGACCTCCGAGACGGTCCCGCGGAGCACGTTGTTCGAGCCCATGAACTCGGCGGCGAAGAGGGTGGCCGGGCTCTCGTACATCTGCTCCGGCGTCCCCTCCTGCTCGATGCGCCCCTTGTCGAGGAGGAGGATGCGGTTCGCGATGGCGAGGGCCTCGACCTGGTCGTGCGTCACGCAGACGGCGCTGATCTGGAGCTCCTCGATGAGCTTCCGCAACCAGGCGCGCGCCTCCTCGCGCAGCTTCGTGTCGAGGTTCGACAGCGGCTCGTCGAGCAGGAGCAGCCGGGGGTTGTAGACGATGGCGCGCGCGAGCGCGACGCGCTGCTGCTGGCCGCCCGAGAGCTGGTGCGGGTGCCGCTCGGCGAGGCCGCCGAGGCCGATCTGCCGGAGCACGGCGTCGACGCGCTCGCGGATGCCCGCCGCGGGCACCTTCCGGATCTGCAGCGCGTAGGCGACGTTCTCGAAGACCGTCCGGTGCGGCCACAGCGCGTAGGACTGGAAGACGAGCCCCAGGTTGCGCCGCTCGGCGGGCACCTGCGCGCCGGTCCGGGCGTCGAAGAGGACGTCGCCGGCGAGCGTGATGCGCCCCGCGTCGGGGTGGTCGAGCCCGGCGATCGCCCGCAGGAGCGTCGTCTTGCCGCTGCCGGAGGGGCCGAGGAGCGCGACCACCTCGCCCCGGCCCATCTGGAACGAGACGCCCTTCAGGACGTCGTTCTCGCCGAGGCGCTTGTGGAGGTCGGAGACGACGAGGTCACTCATGGAGGCGTACCCCGAGCCGCAGCGCGAGCGTGAGGCCGGCGCCCACGAGCAGGATGTTCACGACGGAGAGCGCGGCGACGATGTCGATCGCGCCCGTCGCCCACAGCGAGACGATGAGCGAGCCGATGACCTCGGTGCCCGGCGCGAGCAGGTAGACGCCCGTCGAGTACTCGCGCACGAAGATCATGAAGACGAGCAGCCAGCTCCCGAGCAGGCCGAAGCGGATGAGCGGCAGCGTCACGTCGCGCGTCACCCGCGCCCGCGACGCCCCCACCGTCTGGCCCGCCTCCTCCAGCTCCGGGGCCACCTGCAAGAGGGCGCCCGAGATGAGCCGCATGCCGTAGGCGAGCCACACGACGGTGTACGCGATCCACACCGACGCGATCGTGGTGCGGATGGGCGCGAGGGGCTTCACGAACAGGAACACCCACAGGAAGGCGAGCCCCGCGATGAGCCCCGGCATGCCGCGCGGGACCATGACCAGGTAGTCGATGACCTTCGCCCACCCGCTCTGCCAGCGGTGCGCGGCGAGGCCGATGGCCGTGTAGCACGCCACCGCCAGCGCGCCCCCGACGACGCCGATCGCCATGGTGTTGACGATCCCGCGGACGAGGTTCTGGTACCCCGCCATCTCCCGGAAGTTGTCGAGCGTGAGCACCTCGGCGAGGCGCACCCCCTCGCCCCAGGAGCTGACGAACGCGCGCAGGAACACGCCCGAGACCGGGACCACGACGGTGGCGGCGAGCCACGCGAGCACGAGCGCGAGCCCCGGCCAGCGCCAGCGGCCGACGGGGAGCGGCCGCCGTGCCGCGCCCTTGCCGCGCACCGTGACGAAGCGGCTGGAGAGCCCGAGGATGCGGCGCTGAAGCCAGACGAGCGGAAAGGCGACGGCGACGATGACGACCGCCACCACCGCCATGAGCTGGTAGGACGGGACGCCGAGCTTGTTTGTGAGCTTGTAGAGGTACGTCGAGAGCACGAGCAGCCCCTCGGGATCGCCCAGGATGAGCGCGAGCCCGAACAGCTCGAACCCGAGGAAGAAGACGAGCACGCCGCTGAAGACGACGGCGGGCCACACCAGCGGCAGGCTGATCTGGACGGCGACGCGCGCCGTGCCCGCGCCGGCGATGCTCGCCGCCTCCTCCACGTCGGACCCGAGCGACCGCAACGCCGACGAAACGTACAGGTAGACGTGCGGGATGTGCGTGAGCCCGGCGATGAGGATGAGGCTCTTCAGCGAGTACAGGTTCCAGGGCACGCTGCCGACGAGCTGCTGGACCCACACCGAGAAGAAGCCCACCGGGCCGACGGAGACGACGTACCCGAAGCCGAGCACGACGGGCGAGAGGAAGATGGGGACGAGGACGAGCGGCTCGAGCCACCGGCGGCCCGGGAGGTCGGTGCGCACGAGCAGGAAGGCGATGACGCTGCCGAACGGCACCGCGATGGCCGTCATGCCGACCGCGACCGCCAGCGTGGTCGCGAAGGCGCGGTGGAAGTCCTCGTCGGCGAAGACGAAGCGGAAGGCGGACAGGGAGAGCTTGGCGGACGGCTGGAAGAAGGGCGCGTCGAGGAAGCTCTGGTAGAAGACGATCCCGAGCGGCAGGAGGATGGCGCAGGCCGTGACGGCGACGACCGCGAGGCGCGGCCAGGATCGGGCGGTGCCGCCCATGGCCTACTTGGTGCCGATCGCCTGCTGCCAGCGCTTCAGGAACTGGAGCCGCTTCGCGGGGTCGAGGTACTCGAGCAGCGAGGCGTCGACCGGGATGGGCTTCAGGGCCTGCGCGTGCGACTTCGTGAGCGCGGAGGCGGTGTTCTCGCCCTGGACATCGGGGCGGATCGAGAAGAGCGCCGCCTTGGCGAGCACCTGCTGGCCGCGCGAGGAGAGGACGTAATCGAGGAAGACCTTGGCCGCGTTCGGGTGGCGCGCGGCCTTGGGGATGACGGCGACGCGGGACATCACGAGCATGTAGTCCTTCGGGTACACGATCCCGAGGGACGGGTCCTTCTTCTGCCGCAGGACCGCATACGAGCCGATCATGTTGAAGCCGATGAGGTGCTCGCCCGAGGCGATCCGCTCCATCATGGCGCCCGTGCTGGTGTAGAGCTTCGGGCCGACGCTGCCGTAGGCCTTCTCCGTCTCCGCGTAGTTGGGGTCGTTCTTGGCGTCCTGCGTGTCGAGCAGGAACCCGAGGCCGCTGCGCTCCGGGTCGTACGACGTCAGCTTGCCCCGGAATCGATCGGGGCTCGCCTTGAGCTGCTTCACGAGATCGGCGTGCGACTGCGGCACCTCTTCGGGCTTGAGCAGGCGCTTGTTGTAGACGAACGCGATCGGCTCGAAGGTGGTGCCGAACGCCTGGTTCTTCCACGCCGACGCCGGCGGCAGGCCCGCCGCCTCGGGGCTCGCGTACTCCTGGGCGTAGCCGTCGGAGACGAGCTTCACCTGGAGGTCCATGGCCGAGCTCCACAGCAGGTCCGCCGAGCCGGACCCCGCCGCGGCCTCGCTCACGAAGCGGTTGTAGACCTCGGTGCTGTTCATGTCGTTGTACTCGACGCTGATCTTCGGGTAGAGCGCACCGAAGTCCTTGAGGAGCGGCCCCGCCGACGCGGAGTCGGTGGTCGAGTAGATCGACAGCTTGCCTTCCTTCTCGGCGCCCGCGACGACGTCGGGGGCCGTGGCAGGCTGGCCCTCGGCCGCACGCGCGCCCGGCGAGGCGAGGACCAGCACCGTGGCGAGCAGCGACCAGGGTCGATATCGGGGCATCGTGTTGCCTCCGTGTGAATTGCATGGGAGAGGCACGCCCATCATGGCCGGCCGCCTGCGCTTCGCCACGCTTTTTTGGCGCCCCGGCTGCGCGGCCCCTTTCCGGGAGCCCCGGGTCACGGGGCGATGCGTCCGAGGCGGCGCAGGGCGGGCGCGCGCCAGGCCACGCCTGCCACCGTGAGGAGCGTCATCGCGCCCCCGAGGACGACCGACGGCACGAGCCCGAGCAGCCGCGCCGCGACGCCGCTCTCGAACGCGCCGAGCTCGTTCGACGAGCCGATGAAGAAGCTGCTCACCGCCGCGACCCGCCCCATCTTCTCCTGCGGGGTGAAGGTCTGCATGAGCGTCGTGCGGAGCACCACCGAGACCGCGTCGAGCGCGCCGCCCACCGCGAGGAGCGCGAGCGAGAGCGCGTAGGAGCGCGACAGGGCGAACGCGATCCAGGTGAGGCCGAAGAGCCCGACGGACCTGAGCAGGGCGGGGCCGGCGCGCCGGAGCTCGCCCACGCGGGCCAGCGCGAGCGACATGAGCACCGAGCCCGCCGCGGGGGCGGCGCGCAGGAACCCGAACCCGACCTCGCCCACCGCGAGCACGTCGCGCGCGAACACCGGCAGGAGGGCGGTCGCGCCGCCGAAGAGGACGGCGAAGAGATCGAGGCTCATCGCGCCGAGGAGCAGGGGCTGCCTGAAGACGAACCGGACGCCGTCGGCGAGCTCGTCGAGGAGACGCCCGCGGGCGACCGGCGGTCGCGCGCGCGGCGCGATGGCGCCGAGCATGGCGAGGCCCACCGCGGTGAGCGCGAGGACGACGCCGTAGGCGAGGCGCGGCCCGCCGGCGGCGATGAGCACGCCGCCCAGCGCCGGGCCGAGCACCATCGACGTCTGCAGGACGGAGGCGCGCCACGTGGCGGCGTTGTGGTAGCGCTCGCGCGGGACGAGCTCGGTGCCGAGCGCCATCGAGGCGGGCCGGAAGAACGCGCGGCCGACGCCCGCCAGCGCCTGCGCGCCGTAGAAGCCGAGCGTGGAGCTCGGCGCGCCCAGGGAGAGGGCCAGGAGCCACG
>DASWDS010000329.1:0-12327 GCA_036395165.1 Anaeromyxobacteraceae bacterium
GGCTACGCGCGCTCCACCGCGACGGCGCGCCCCGCGCCGCCAGCCGCGGCGAAGAGCGCCATCGCGAAGAGCTCCTCCGCGAAGGCCACCTCGACGAAGGCCACGGCGACGAAGAGCGCCTCGACGAAGAGCACGAGCGCGTCGAGCAAGAAGGAGCTCGCCTTCCTCGACGACAAGCACCTCAGCATCGAGGACAAGCTCTTCCAGTTCATGGCGCTCATGACGAAGAAGACGGACGCGGAGCTCGAGCAGGCCATGAAGGACTACGACGCGAAGAAGACCGCGGCGAGCAGCTCGACCGCGAAGAGCTCCGCGGGCCAGGCCAAGTCGTCCTCCGCGAGCGGCTCCTCGAGCAGCGGGCTGCTCGCACAGCTCGGTGACGCGCTCGGCGGCCTCGGCAAGACACTCGTCGGCGCGGCCGAGGCCGTCGCCAAGCAAGTGGGCGGCCCCGCTCTCGCCGCGGTGGCGACGGCCGTCGGACTGCCCGCCCTCGCGCCGCTCGCGCTGAAGTTCGGGGGCGACCTCGCGGCGACCGCCGTCGAAGGCTTCGCCGGCGCCGTCGGGCTCCTCCCGGGATCGCACGCCAGCTCGAGCGCGCCCGCCGCTTCGACCGGCGGGTCCGGCTCCGGGTCGAAGAGCTCGTCGTCGTCCTCTTCCGCCAGCAAGGCGCCGGCCGACGCCGAGGCGTTCGACGAGAAGCTCGAGATGCTCAAGCTCGAGCGGCTCGTCGACAAGCAGAAGGAGATGTTCGGGGCCATCTCGAACACCCTCAAGTCCATGCACGACGCGCAGATGATCGCGATCGGCAACATCCGCTAGCGGAGGCCACCATGATCACGATGCAGGAGCTCGCGAGCGGGACCACGCTCGCCGAGGCGCAGGGGATGACGGAGGAGATCGGGCGCGCCATCGCCCAGGTGGCGGGCGAGGAGATCGGGGCGGGCCGGCTCGAGACGGCCCGCCGGATCCTGGAGGGGCTCGCGGTGACGAACCCGCACGATCCGGCCGCCTGGGCGATGCTCGCGCTCGTCGAGCGTCGCCGGGGCAAGCTCCTCGCGGCGCGCATCTGCGCCGAGACGGCCTTCCGGCTCGCGCCGGGCGACCCCCAGGTCCGGCTCGTGCGCGCCGAGGTCCTGCTTTCCACGCCGGACGAGCGGCCCCGCGCGGCCGCCGAGCTCGCCCGTCTCGCGCCCGTGGAGGGCGAGGTCGGCGCGCGCGCGCAGGCGCTCCTGACTGCGCTCGGCACGTGAGCCGCGGGCGCCGAAGAGGGTCGCCATCGCCCGCGACGCGGTATGCTGCGCAGGCTCGACGGCGCCCCTCATGAAGAGCTTCCTCCTCATCTGCCTCGGCGGCGCGGCGGGAACCGGCGCGCGCTACCTCGTCGGGACCGGGATGTTGCGCTGGCTCGGCCCGGCCTTTCCGTTCGGGACGCTCGCTGTGAACCTCGGCGGATCGCTCCTGCTCGGGGCCGTCATGGAGCTCGGCGCCGGCCACGGTCTCCTCTCCGCCGACCTCAGGGTGGTCCTCGCGACGGGCGTCATGGGTGGGTTCACGACGTACTCGTCCTTCAACCACGAGACGCTCGGCTACCTGCAGCGTGGCGCATGGCTCCTTGGCGGCGGGTATCTCGGCCTGACGCTGCTCGGCTGCTCGACGGCGGGCGCGCTGGGCATCGCCGCCGCGCGCTGGCTGGCCGGTGGTTGACGGCGGCCGACCGGAGGCGCCGGCACGCACCGCCGCCCACGGCCGCACACTCCTCAAATGCTTGACGATTGCGGCCCACCTCGGGGATATTTCGCGCCCGGGTCGGGCTCCTGTGGTCCGGTCGGGGCTGCGAGGCGGTCATCTAGGAGAGCGATGAGCGAAAAGGAAGCCGGCATTGAAGTCCAGGGCACCGTCGAGGAGGCGCTCGCCGGCGGGATGTATCGCGTCAAGGTCGACCAGGGCCCGACAGTCCTCGCGTACGCGTCGGGGAAGATGAAGAAGTTCCACATCCGCATCATCCCGGGCGATCGGGTGAAGCTCGAGCTCTCGCCCTACGACCTCACCCGCGGCCGCATCACCTACCGAGACAAGTAGCCGTCCGTCGCGCGCGCTGCTGGCCTCGCATGGCGTCCCCCCGCAAGCTCTGGCTCGACTGGGAGCGCGGCCTCGCCGTCCTCTTCATGGTCGAGGTGCACACGCTCGATGCCTGGCTCGCGCCCGGGGCCGGTCGCGGATTCACGCACGACGTACTCATGATGATCGGGGGGTTCGCTGCCCCGTCCTTCCTCTTCATGGCCGGCCTGTCGCAGGTGCTCGGGGACGCGAGCCTCGCCCGGAAGGGCGTGGGCGCGCCCGAGCGGCGCCGCAAGGCGCTCCTCCGGGCGGCGTGGCTGCTCGGCGTCGCGTATGCGTTCCGGCTCGCCGAGTACGTCCTCGGCGGCGCATGGCGCATCGACGGGGGCTGGCAGGACATCCTCCGGGTCGACATCCTCAACGTCATCGCGCTCGCCCTCGCGGTTGGCGCCGTCCTCGCGACGAGCGTCCCGGGCCGCCTGCACCTCCTCCTGGCCCCGCTCGCCGCGGCGGCCGTCGTGCTCGCGACGCCGCTCGTGGCGGGTTGGCACCACGCACCGAGCCGCCTGCTCGACTACCTGCACGCGGGCTACCCGCGCGCGAACTTCTCGCTCTTCAACTGGGCAGCCTTCCTCTTCGCCGGCAGCGCCGCCGGGAGGATCCTCGCCAGCCGTGATCGGCCCGCGCTGTTCCTCGCGCTCGGCGCGGCCCTCTTCGCGGCGGGCTGGGCCGCCGACCTCCTGCCGCCGGTCTACGCGCACCAGGACTTCTGGCGGACGTCGCCGTCGTGGTTCGCGATGCGCCTCGGCGGCGTCGTCACGCTGACTGGTGCGCTCCAGCTCGTCCCCGCCTCGGCCGACCGCGCGCTCTCGTGGCTGCGCGGGCTCGGCCGCCACTCGCTCCTCGGCTATCTCGCCTCGATCGAGCTCACCTACGGCCACGTGAGCTGGCCGTTCCACCGCGCGCTCGCGCTGCCGGCCGTCCTCGCGGGCATCGCCGCCATGATCGCGGCGACCTGGGCGCTGGCGTCGTTGGCGGACCGGCTCGCGCTCGCGCGGCGCGGCACCGGCGGCGGCGCCTCCCCGGCGCCGGTCCCGTGACGTGGATCACCCGCGAGCGAACGCCAGCGGTGCCTCCCATGCATCGTAGAACTGCTCGTCACTGAGCACGTCCGCCGCGCGGAGCTTCACGAGCAGCGCGCGCACGCGCTCCTCCCACGCCTCGGTCAGCGCGCCGCGCCGGCGGTACATCTCGTACCGGACCGGGTTCGGCAGGACGCTCGCGAGGAACGCGGCCTCCTTCGCGGTGAGGTCGCGCGCGTCCTTGCCGAACCAGTGGCGCGCGGCCTCACCGATCCCGTGGACGCCCGTCCCCCATTCCGCGACGTTCAGGTAGATCTCGAGCAGCCGGGCCTTGCCGACCGACGCCTCCAGCGCGAGCGTCGCGAGCGCCTCGCGCCCCTTCCGCGCGAGGGTCCGCTCGGGAGAGAGGAAGAGGTTCTTCGCGAGCTGCTGCGTGATCGTGGAGGCGCCGCGCAGGCGCGGCCGTTCGCCGGCGCGCGCGAGGGCGTCCTGGATCTCGGCGAGGTCGAACCCGTGGTGGGCGAAGAACCCGGCGTCCTCGCTCGTCGTGACGGCGCGAACGACGTGAGCCGGGAGGGCGGCGATCGGGACGAAGAGCGGGTTCGCGGGACCCACCACCACCTCTCGCGAGCCGCTCGCGTCCGGCGCGCGCCAGGTGAAGGACTTGCCCAGCGCGAGCGCGGCGCTCCGCTCGGGCGCGGGCCCGAGCCCGCTCGCATCGAGCGCGCC
Source organism: Anaeromyxobacteraceae bacterium (assembly GCA_036395165.1). Classification (GTDB taxonomy): domain Bacteria; phylum Myxococcota; class Myxococcia; order Myxococcales; family Anaeromyxobacteraceae; genus Anaeromyxobacter_A. The sequence continues at coordinate 3,870 of DASWDS010000329.1, forward strand.
GTCCACCCGCCACTCGTGCGGGCGTCGCAGGGCGCCCCCGATCCGCAGCCGGGCGGTGAGGGTCCCGCGCACGGCGGGTGCCTCGGGGGGCGGCGCCAGCGTGGCCGGGAGCGCGGCGACCGCGGCCTCCCAGTCGAGCGCGTCGGCCCGGGCCGCGAGCTCGAAGAGCGGCTCGGGGCGGCCCGACGCCTGGACGTCGAGCGCGATCCCGGCGCGCCCGCTGGCGCCGAGGTCGAGGCGAGCCTCCGCCAGCGCGGCGCGCCGCTCCGGCAGGTCCCACCGCACCGTCCCGCGAAGCCGGAGCGCGAAGGGGCCCACGGGACCGGCGGCGAGGCGATCCCATCGCACCTCGCCGCGGTCGAGGGCGGCGTCGATCCGCGCCTCGCCTCGTTTCAGGCCGACGAGGTGCGGCGCGTCCACGGCGACGTCGAGCGTGCCGCCGGTCACCTCGAAGGGGAGCCGCGCCCGGAGCGCCGCCGGGATCGCCTCCGCGTCGATCCGGCGCAGGCGCGCCGTGAGCGCGACCGGACCGTCACCCCAGCGCAGGCGCACCTCGCCGCGCCCCGCGCCGGGAAAGCGGAGGGCTCCGTGCGCGGTCGCGCCGGCGCCCGCGGGATCGCGCTCGACCACGACCGTGCCCGACAGCGGCCCCACGTCCGCCACGACGGCGCGGGCGCCGCGCGTGAGGCCGATCCGGACGGTCACGTTCGAGAACGCCACGTCGGGGGCGGTGGACGCCGCCGCACCGCGCGCTGGCGGCACGCGCGCCGCAAACGCCGCCGCGAGATCGGACAGCGCATCGCCCCCCGCGCCAGCCTCGACGCGCACCCGGTCGAGCGCCACCTCGGCGGCCTCGATGCGACCGGCGAGCAGCGCCATGAGGCGCGGGCGCACGGTGATGCGCTCGACCGTCAGCGCCGGAGGCGCGTCGCGAGCGCGCGAGGGAACGACGACCGGGCCGGCGACGAGGTGGAACGTCCAATCGACGCGGGCGCCGCCGGCGAGCCGGGCGGAAGGGAGCCGCGCGGCGAGCGCCTCCTCGACGCGTGTGCGGAGGTGGTGGCGCGCGCAGTCGGTCTGGAGCGCGCGCCATGCGACGCCCGGCACGAGCAGGACGAGCGTCGCGGCCGAGAGTGCTCGCCACCGCCTCCGGCGCGGCGGCCGCGATGCAGGCGGTCGGGCGGGGGGCGGGGGGTCGGCGGCGTCGCGAGGCAGGGCAGAACCCATGGCGGCGCTCGGTTTTTACCGGTGGCGCCCTCTGGCGGTCAACGACCGCCCCCTTTTCCGCGCCCCGGGCGGGCGACGCGGCGAGGGCCGCCGCCCCGATGACGGGAAGCGATCGTCCGCCCTTTTGTTAGAATCGCGACGCCTTGACCTCTCTCGGCCCCAGCCTCCGCCGCGCACGCAGGCGGTCCCGCCCGTGGATCCGGTTCGCCGGCGCTCTCGCCGTGTCGCTCCTCGTGAACGCGGCGCTCCTGCGCGCCGTGCACGTGGGCGGGATCTCCGGCCCGGCAAAGGGAGGGCCCGTGCAGCGCCCGGTTGCGCTGGCCCCCCTCTCTCCGTCGCAGTGGGAGGCGAACCGGTGGGCGGCGCCCGCGCAGCCGACGCCCCCTGCGGCCCCGCCCCCGACGGCCGCCCTCGTGCCCCCGCCGCCACCGCCCCCGCCGAACAGGATGAAGGGGCAGGTGGTGGACGTCGCGCCCTCCAAGGACGCGACGCCCCCGAAGGAGAGCCGGTTCCTGGCCGAGCACGACAGCACGGTCGAGAAGGAGACGCGCTCGAAGCATGCGCGGGGCGGATACGAGAACACGCTCCCGACCCCCTCCGACCCGAAGCCCTCCCGCCCGACGCCGATCTGGGAGCGGGAGCGGGGGCTCGAGGCCGGCGAGGGCGGACGCGAGGGCGTGAAGGCGCCCGGCGCGAGGCCGCTCGCGAAGCCGCCCGAGGCGGCGGCGGGCCGCGCGCCCCTCCCCGACCAGCCCGCGCGCGAGCGGCTGGCGCTCGCGCCCGACGCGAGCGGCGACGTGCGTGCGCACGGCGAGCAGCAGGAGGTGCGCGGCAACGCAGGCGCTCCGTCGCTGGGCGACGCCCAGGCGGCGCGCGCACCCGAGAACCCGACCGGCGACGAGGGCAGGGCAGCCCTCCCCGGGAAGGCGGGACCGCTCTCCCAGCTCCAGCTGCGGCCGTCGGCCTCGACGTACGATCGGCTCGCCGGAGGCCCGGCGCCGGACAGGCTCGAGAACGTCGAGGAGGGGGAGGGCACGTTCCTCAACACGAAGTCGTGGAAGTACGCGGGCTACATCAATCGCATCAAGCAGGCCGTCCAGCCGTTCTGGGATCCGAACAAGGCCTGGCAGTCGCGCGATCCAGGCGGGACGCGCTTCACGGCGCGCGACTACTCCACGCTCGTCGTGGTGAAGCTGGACGATCGCGGCTCCTTGAAGGAGGCGGTCGTGGAGAAGTCGAGCGGCCTCGAGTTCCTCGACAGCGTCGCCGTCCAGGCCTTCTACCGCGCGCAGCCGTTCGTGAACCCGCCCCGCGGCCTGGCGGACGAGCGCGGCGAGATCGTCTTCGCGTTCGGGTTCACCTTCGAGGCGTCGCTCGGCCTCGACCGGATCTTCCGCGGCGCCATCCCGACGCGCTAGATGACCAATCGTGATTCGGGAACACGCGCGCGAAGCGCGCGCGCCGGGGCACCTGCGCGAGGGCGGCGGAAGCCGCCGCGCAGGTGCACGGGACCCGGCGAGCGGGGTGGGGCCCCGACGAGCTTTGCTCGGCGGGGAGGGGGCGCAGCCCCCTTCCAACGACCGCTACTCGACCTTCATCCCGGGGCGCCAGCGCAGGATGGGCTTGCGCGCGGCGCGCACCTCGTCCAGGCGGGCGCGCACCGGCTTGCGCGGCGAGGCCTTCACCGCGTCGGGGTCGCGCTTCGCCTCCTCGGCGACGGCGCGCATCCCCTCCACGAAGCGATCGAGCGTCTCCTTCGACTCGGTCTCGGTCGGCTCGATCATGAGCGCGCCGTGCACGACGAGCGGGAAGTAGACGGTGGGCGGGTGGAAGCCGTGGTCGATGAGGCGCTTCGCGACGTCCATCGTGGTGACGCCGGTCGGCCTCAGCGCCTTGTCGGTGAAGACGACCTCGTGCAGCGAGTCGGTCTCGTACGGCAGGTGGTAGACGTCCTTCAACCGGGCGCGCACGTAGTTCGCGTTCAGCACGGCGAGCTGGCCGGTCGCGAGGAGGCCCTCGGGGCCGTACTCGCGGATGAGCGCGAGCGCGCGCACGAACATGCCGAAGTTGCCGTGGAACTCGCGGACCTTCCCGATCGACTGCGGCCGCTCCTTCGTGTCGGTGACGAGCCGGAAGGAAGCGCCCTCCTTCACGACCTGCGGCAGCGGCAGGAAGGGGACGAGCTTCTGCGAGACGGCGACCGGCCCCGAGCCCGGCCCCCCGCCGCCGTGCGGCGTGGCGAACGTCTTGTGCAGGTTGAACTGCATGACGTCGAACCCCATGTCGCCGGGGCGCGCCACGCCGAGGAGCGCGTTCAGGTTCGCGCCGTCGCCGTACACGAGCCCGCCCTTCGCGTGCACGATCTCCGCGATCTCCGCGATGTGCGACTCGAAGATGCCGAGCGTGTTCGGGTTCGTGATCATGATCGCCGCGACGTCCTCGTCCATCGCGGCGCGCACGGTCTCCGGGTGCAGGCGGCCGTCCGGCCCGCTCGCGAGCTGGACCACGTCGTAGCCGTTCTGCGCGCAGGTGGCCGGGTTCGTCCCGTGGGCGGTGTCGGGGATGAGCACCTTCTTCCGCGGATTCCCGCGCGCCACGTGGTAGGCGCGGATCGTCATGACGCCCGTGAGCTCGCCCTGGGCGCCGGCGGCGGGCGTGAGCGTGGTCGCGGCGAAGCCGGAGATCTCGGAGAGCGCCCGCTCGAGCTGCCACATGAGCTCGAGCGACCCCTGCGCCAGCTCGGGGGGGAGGAGCGGGTGGGCGTTCGCGAAGCCGGGCAGGCGCGCCAGCGCCTCGGACGACTTCGGGTTGTACTTCATGGTGCAGGAGCCGAGCGGGTAGAAGCCGGTGTCGATCCCGTGGTTCCAGGCGCTGAGCCGCGTGAAGTGGCGCACCACCTCGAGCTCGCCGAGCGCGGGCAGCTCCGCGATCTCTCCCCGCAGGAGCTCCGGCGGCAGCTCCTTGCGCGCGTCGAAGTCGCCGGTCGCCGCCGGCAGCGACACGCCGCTGCGGCCGCCGTGCGACCCGCGCTCGAAGAGCAGCTTCTCCTCGTAGGCGATGCCGCGCGTCGCGCCGCCCGCGCCCACGTCGAGGCCCGCGCCCGCGGCGCCAGCCTCCTTCTCGATCATGGGCTTCCAGCCGGTCGGGTTCGACATGGCTATCCCTTCACGGCCTGTGCGAACAGCTCGATGAGCTCCGGCGTGTGCAGCTCCGTCGCGACGCAGAGGAGCGCGCCCTTCATCTTCGGGTCGTCCGGGTACCAGCGCGCGAGCGGCGCGCCCGCGGCCAGGCCGCGCTTCGCGAGCCGCGCCACCACCGCCTCCGCGTCGCCCACCTCGAAGGCCATCTCATTGAACGTCGGGCCCGAGAAGCGCAGCCCGAAGCCCGCCCGCTTCATCGCGTCGCGCAGCATCCGGGCGCGCGCGAAGTTGAGCGCGGCGAGATCGGCGAGGCCTCTCCGGCCGAGCAGGGCCAGGTGGATGGTCGAGGCCAGCGCGCACAGGCCGGCGTTGGTGCAGATGTTGGAGGTCGCCTTCTCGCGGCGGATGTGCTGCTCGCGCGTCGAGAGGGTCAGCACGAACCCGCGGCGGCCCTCCTTGTCCACGGTGGCGCCGCAGAGGCGGCCCGGCATCTGCCGCAAGTTCGCCTCGCGCGTCGCGAAGAACCCTGGCGCGGGGCCGCCGAAGTCGAGCGGGTTCCCGAAGCTCTGGAAGGTACCGGCGGCGACGTCGGCCCCGAGCTCGCCCGGCCCCTTCACGAGCCCGAGCGCGACCGCCTCGGTCGTGACGGCGACGGAGAGGGCGCCCGCCTTCCTCGCCAGCGCGGCGGCCTCGGCCACGGCGTCCACGACCCCGAAGAAGTTGGGGTAACCGACGATGACGGCGGCCGTCTGTCCGTCGACCGCCTTCGCCAGGGCGGCGAGGTCGGTGCGCCCGTCGTCGCCGTACGGGACGGTCACGATCTCGTCGTGCGTGGAGGCGAGGTACGTGCGGAGGACGCGGCGGTACTCGGGGTGCACGCCCGCCGAGACCACGATCTTCTTCCGGTCGGTGACCCGCGCCGCCATGAGCGCCGCCTCGGCGGTGGCAGAGGCGCCGTCGTACATGGAGGCGTTCGCCACGTCGAGCCCGGTGAGGAGGGCGACGAACGTCTGCCACTCGAAGAGCGCCTGCAGCGTGCCCTGCGAGACCTCGGGCTGGTACGGCGTGTAGGCGGTGAAGAACTCGCCGCGCAGGAGCAGCTGATCGACCACCGGCGGGACGTGGTGCGGATAGGCGCCCGCGCCGACGAACGGCGGGTGGTCCGTCTCGTTGCGCGCGGCGAGGCGGCGCATCTCGGCGAAGAGCGCGATCTCGTCGAGCGCCGGCGGGACGTCGAGCGGCCGGCGGAGCCGCAGCTTCTCCGGGATCGATCGGAACAGGTCGTCGAGGCTCTTCGCCCCGGCGACCGCGAGCATCTCCCGGATCTCGTCGGGCGTGTGGGGGTGATAGCGCACGTGGGCTCCGCGGTGGGCAGGGGGTGGCCGGCGACGGCCGCTGCTCCTTCTCGCTACTCGGCCTCGTCCTGGATGAACTTCTGGTAGGCCGGGCCGTCGAGCAGGGCGTCGAGCTCCTTCGGGTCGGCCATCTCGACCTGGATCATCCAGCCCTCCTCGTACGGATCCTCGTTGATCGTCTCGGGGGCGTCGGAGAGCGGGTCGTTCACCTCGACCACCTTGCCGGTGACGGGCGAGAAGAGCTCGGAGACGGCCTTCGTCGACTCGACGACCCCGAACGACTCGCCCTTCTTCACGGGGTCGCCCACCTCGGGCAGCTCGACGTACACGATGTCGCCGAGCTGGTCCTGCGCGTGGTCGGTGATGCCCACCACGGCGCGGTTGCCCTTCAGCCGGCACCACTCGTGCTCCTTCGTGTACTTGAGGTCGTCGGGGAAGTTCATGGCGTCTCCAGAGCGGGGGCTCACTTCTTCTTCGCGTAGAACGGGGTCTTCACGACCTTGGCGGCGGCCGCGCGGCCGCGGATGTCGACCGCGAACGTCGAGCCCTCGGCGGCGGCGGCGGGCGGGACGTAGGCGAGGCCGATCGACGTGCCGAGGGTGGGTGACTTCGTGCCGCTCGTGACGACGCCGACCTGCTTCCCGTCCTGGAGCACGGCGTAGCCGTGGCGCGGGATGCCGGGCTCCGTGAGCGTGAAGCCGACGAGCTTCCTCGAGAGGCCCGCCTCCTTCTGCTTCTGGAGCGCCTGCCTGCCGACGAAGTCGCCCTTGTCGAGCTTCACCACCCACGACAGCCCCGCCTCGAGCGGGGTCGTGGTGTCGTCCATGTCCGAGCCGTAGAGCCGGTACGCCATCTCGAGCCGGAGCGAGTCGCGCGCGCCGAGGCCGCAGGGGCGGATGCCCTCGGACTGCCCCGACTCCATGAGCGCCGCCCAGAGCCGGGCCGCGTGGGCCGGATCGCAGAAGAGCTCGAAGCCGTCCTCGCCGGTGTAGCCGGTCCGCGCGAGGAGGCAGGCGATCCCGGCCACCTCGCCCAAGGTGAAACGATAGGTCCCGACGGAGGAGAGCCGCACGCTCGTCAGCCGCTGGAGGACGTCGGCCGCGAGCGGCCCCTGGAGCGCGAGCTGCGCCCACGCGTCCGACTCGTTCGCGACGTCGGCCCCGAAGGCGTGCCCGTGCAGCCACTCGAAGTCCTTCTGGCGGTTCGCGGCGTTCACGCAGACGAGCAGGTCGTCGGCGGCGCGCCGGTAGACGACGATGTCGTCGACGATGCCGCCCGACTCGCGGCAGACGCAGCCGTACTGCGCCTGCCCATCCGCGCAGTGCGCGAGGTCGTTGGTGAAGAGCCGCTGCAGGGACGCGAGGGCCTTCGGGCCGCGGAAGACGACCTCGCCCATGTGCGAAACGTCGAAGAGCCCGACGCGCTCGCGGACCGCCTCGTGCTCGGCCAGGATGCCTTCGTACTGCACCGGCATGTCCCAGCCGGCGAACTCGACGATCCGCGCTCCGGCGCGGACGTGGACGTCGTAAAGCGGCGTACGCTGGGCCATGGTGGGATCCCGCCTCGGGTGCGGGCGCATCATAGCGGGGACGACCCCGGAATCAAGGGAAGCCGGTGGGGCGCCGCGGCCGCGCGCCGCCCGCCTCGAGACCCTACTCGTTCCGGCGGTCCAGCACGCGCCTCGCCTTGCCGTGCGATCGCTCCAGCGTCTTCCTGCCGACGAGCTTCACGTCCATCGCGACGCCGAGCTCCGCCGCCACCTGCCGCTGGATGCGGTCGGTCACCGCCGTGAGCGACTTGATCTCGTCGGAGGACGTCGACTCCGAGACCTCGACGAGCAGCGCGGCCCGCTCGGCGCCGCCCGCGCGGTCGAGGACGATCTGGTAGTGCGACGCGCCGCCCTGCGCCTCGAAGAGGACGCGCTCGATCTCGGACGGGAACACCCTCACGCCCTTCACGATGAGGAGGTCGTCGGTCCGGCCCTTGACCCGGCTCATGCGGACGAAGGTCCGCCCGCACGGGCACGGCGCCGGGTCGATGGACGCGAGGTCGCGCGTCCGGAAGCGGATGACGGGCTGCGCCTCGCGCGTGAGCGTCGTCACCACGAGCTCGCCCACGGCGCCGGGCGCCGCGGGCGCGAGCGTGTCCGGGTCGATCACCTCCACCAGGAAGTGGTCCTCCGCGACGTGGAGCCCGCTCCGCTCGAGGCACTCGCCGGCGACGCCCGGCCCCATCACCTCGGAGAGGCCGTAGTTGTCGGTGGCGGTGAGCGCGAGGCGCTGCTCGATCTCCTTCCGCATCGACTCCGACCACGGCTCGGCGCCGAAGAGGCCGTACTCGAGCGAGAGCGTGCTCGGGTTCACCCCCATCTCCGCGAGCGCGTCGGCGAGCTGGAGCGCGTAGCTCGGCGTCCCCACCAGCGCCGTCGATCGGTAGTCCTGCAGGATGGCGATGTGGCGCTTCACGTTCGCGCTCGAGACCGGGATGACCGAGGCCCCGATGCGCTCGGCGCCCTGGTGGAACCCGAACGCGCCCGTGAACAGGCCGTAGTCGAACGCCACCTGGACGACGTCCCCCTTCGTCACCCCGCCGGCGACGAGGACGCGGGCGACCAGGTTCGACCAGGTGGTGAGGTCGTTGCGGGTGTAGCCGACGGCGGTGGACGTCCCGGTCGTCCCCGCGCTGGCGTGCACGCGGACGACGTCGCGCAGCGGCACCGCGAACAGGCCGTAGGGG
>DASWDS010000330.1:0-6240 GCA_036395165.1 Anaeromyxobacteraceae bacterium
GTCCTCGTCGCGGAGGAGCACGCGGCCGGCCTCGGGCGTGACGAGCCCGACCACCATGTTGAAGCTCGTCGTCTTGCCCGCGCCGTTCGGGCCGAGGAGCCCCACCACCTCGCCCGGGTGGACGTGAAAGGACACGCCGTCGACGACGCGCCGGCGCTTGTAGCTCTTCACGAGCCCCTCGGCGCGGAGCCGCAGCTCGCTCATCTCGCCTTCCCCGAGCGCACGGGCAGCGGCTGCCCGGGGCTCTGGACGAGCGTGCCCTTCGCCTGCGTGACCGTGACCTTGTCCTGGTCGAGGTCGTAGACCACCTCGTCGCACCTCACGACCGAGGCGCCGTCGTGCAGGACGGGATCGCCGCGGCAGACGACCTTGCCCCCGGCGCTGTCGTAGGTGGCGCGGGCGCAGGTGACCGCCTTCTCACCGCGCGTGAGCTTCACGTCGCCCTCGCAGACGGCGTGCCGGATCTCGCCGCCCTCGTCGCTGTCGGCGGTGAGCTTCCTGCAGACGAGCCGGGCGTCCTCGCGCGTGAAGACGACGGGGTTCCCGGTCATGACGGTGCGCCGCTGCTTGTACTGGTACTCGATGTTCGCCGCCTCGACGTGCGTCGCGGGCGCCGGCGCGGGGACCGGCCTCGGCGCCGGCGCCGCGAGCGCGAGCTGCGCCAGGGCGAGGAGCGCGATCACCGCGCCGCCTCCGCTCGCGCCGGTCCTGCCACGACATGGGCGCCGCCCTCGATCCGGAGCACCTGGTCGTCGGGTTCGAGCGTGAACCCCGGGCCGCGGACCGTGAGGCTGCCCGAGCGGACCTCGACCGGCTGGTCGCCGTGGACGAGCCGGTCGGCGGCCGTGTAGCGCGCCTGGGCGGTCGTGGCGACCTGGTCGCCCTGCTCGGCCCGGACCCCGCCCGACGCCTCGAAGCGGCGGTCCTTCACGTTCCCGCTGCCGCGGGCGGCGGTGATCCGAGCCTCCGCCCGGGTGGCGGTGGCCGGGATCCGGAGCCGGATGCGGTCGGCCGCGAGGTCGGCCGTGTCCCGCCGGAACGACGCGTGCACGGCGTCGCCTTCCGCCGTGAGCACAGGGCCGCGGTAGACGCGGAACCTGAAATTGTCGAACGTCAGTTCCGGAGGCACTTCCTCGTTCCCCTGCTGGTTCGCGACCCCGCACCCGCTTGACAAAGCAAGGAACGTGAGAGCCGCCAGGCTTGCCGAAAACCGCGTAACCATAACATTCTTATCCCGATTCAATCTAGTGGCACGGCCCTTGCTTGGTCTCTTGACCGCTAGGTCCCGGAAAGCTCACGGGAATTCGGCATCGGCTTTGCTAGGGAACCCTCGACAGGGGGTCGAGTCTTCCAGCGCCGGTGCATCCACACCCACTCTACCGGGTTCCGGCGGATGGCGGCCTCGAGGAGCGCGTTGCAGGCGGCGGTGAGGCGGACGACCTCCGCCTCCTTGTCGGGCGGCTTAGGGTCATATGGCACCTCGACGATGTCGACGACGTGGCCATCCCACGGCCTCGGCCCCCGGCGGCGCGTGGTCGCGACCACCACCGGCGCGCCGAAGCGCAGCGCGAGATCGCCCGCGGCGCGCGGCGTGTACGCGAGGCGGCCGAAGAACGGCGCGAAGACGCCCTGCACCTTCGTGTCCTGGTCGATGAGGATGCCGAGGGCCTTCCCGTCGCGGAAGGTCTTGATGAGCGCGCGGCCGGTGGTCGGGTCCTCCCGCCAGAGCGTCCTGACGCCTCCCTCGCCGCGGAATCGCTCCGCGAGCGCGTTCAGGCGCGGATCGGCGCCGGCCTTGGCGATGACGGCGTTCGGGATGCCCGCGCGCGCGACCCGCCGCGCCATGAGCTCCCAGCTCCCCACGTGACCCGTGACGAAGACCATCCCGCGGCCGCGCGCGATGATCTCGCGCAGCCGCTCGTCGCCGCGATCCGAGAAGCCGACGTGCTCCTCGAGCCGGGCGTCGTAGCTCCTGACGGCCACCACCTCGCCGGCCATCTGCCCGAGGTGCAGGAAGGAGGCGCGGGCGATGGCGCGCCGCTCCGCCTCGCTCTTCTCCGGGAAGGCGAGCGCGAGGTGCTCGAGCATGAGGGCGCGGCTCTCCCGCGCGAGCAGCCAGCCGAGCATCCCGGCGAGGCCGCCCAGCGCCACCGCGAGGCGGAGCGGCAGGAGCGCGAGCACGCGGATGGCGCCGCGCACCAGCGCGGAGCGCACCGACCGCTTCAGCCGCTTGCGAAGGGGAGCCGCCATCGCGCGCGAACGCTAGCACGGAACCGGGGTCCGCCAACCCGCTCCCCGGCCGGCGGCAGCGCAGGGCGAGGGAGATCACCGGTGGAGCGGGATGCCCTTGGCGCGCAGGATGAGCTCGCACAGCTCGCGCACGGCGCCGCGGCCGCCCGGCGCAGACGCCACCAGGTGGACGGCCGCCCGCACCTCCGGGTGCGCGTCCGACGGGCAGGCGGACAGGCCCACGCGCGCGAGGAGGCCGAGGTCGTTCACGTCGTCGCCCATGTAGGCGACCTCGTCGTCCGGGATCGCGAGGTGCGCGAGCTGCGCGTAGCCCTGGAGCTTGTCGCGCTGGGCGAAGACGAGGTGCTTCACGCGGAGCTCCTCGAGGCGCTTCCGCGCCAGGCCGGGCCGGCCCGAGATGACGCCGAGGTCGACGTGGTCGCGCAGGAGCACGAGGCCGTGGCCGTCCTTCACGTCGAAGGCCTTCAGCTCCTCGCCCTCCGCCGAGTAGTAGAGCCGCCCGTCGGTGAGGACGCCGTCCACGTCGAGGAGGAGGAGGCGGATCTTCGCGGCGCGCGCGAGGACGTCGCGTTCGCGGCTCGACCTCGCGTCGCGGAGCGTCACGGCTGTCCGAGCGCCCTGCGGATGGCGAGCACGTCGGCGAGCACGCGGTCCGCCATCTCGAAGTCGAGCGAGTTCGGGCCGTCGGAGCGCGCCTTCTCCGGATCCTCGTGGATCTCGGCGAAGAGGGCGTCGATGCCGACGGCGGCGGCCGCGCGCGCCAGCGGCGCCACGTACTGCCGCTCGCCCCCGGTGACGTCCCCGGCGGCGCCCGGGAGCTGCACCGAGTGCGTCGCGTCGAGGCACACCGGGACGCCCAGCTCGCGCATGATGACGAGCGAGCGCGGGTCGACGACCAGGTTGCCGTAGCCGAACGAGGCGCCGCGCTCGGTGAGCACCACGTTCTCGTTGCCCGCCTCGCGGCACTTCGCGACGACGTGGCGCATGTCGCGAGGCGCGAGGAACTGCCCCTTCTTCACGTTGACGCTCCTGCCGTGGCGCGCGCAGGCGAGGACGAGGTCCGTCTGACGGCAGAGGAAGGCCGGGATCTGGAGGACGTCCACCACCCTCCCCACCGGCTCCGCCTGCCACGCCTCGTGCACGTCGGTGAGACAGGGAAGCCCGGTCTCGCGCTTCACCCTCTCGAACACGGCGAGCCCGGCCTCGAGCCCGACGCCCCGGAAGCTCTTCACGCTGGTCCGGTTCGCCTTGTCGAAGCTCGCCTTGAAGACGACCGGGACGCCGTGCTTCGCGGCGAGCGCCTTCACCTTGCGCGCGTGGGCGAGCCCCTGCGCCTCGGACTCGAGGACGCACGGCCCCGCGATGAGGAGGAGCGGCCGCCCGTCGCCGACCTCGTGGCCGCCGACGACGGCCCGGACCGGAAGCGCCATCTAGGCGCCCTTCCCGACCGGCAGCTTCGTCACCTCCGCCACCGCCGCGCGCTTCTGGTCGCGGTGGACCAGCGCCGCCGCGATGAAGCCGGCGAAGAGCGGGTGGGGGCGGAACGGCTTCGACTTGAACTCCGGGTGGAACTGGCAGCCCATGAAGTGCGGATGGTTGTTGAGCTCGATCATCTCCACGAGCCCGAGGTCCGGGTTCATCCCGGAGAAGACCATCCCGGCCTGCTCGAACTGGGCGCGGTAGGCGTTGTTGAACTCGAAGCGGTGGCGATGGCGCTCGTGGATGAGGTCGGCCGCGTAGAGCTCGCGCGCCTTCGTGCCCTCCTTGAGCTTGCACGCGTAGCTGCCGAGCCGCATCGTGCCGCCCTTCTCCTCGACGCCGACCTGGGAGGCCATGAGCGTGACCACCGGGTGCGGCGTCCTCTCGTCGAACTCGAGGGAGTTGGCGGACGCGAGCGCGAGCACGTCGCGCGCGAACTCGATCACGGCCATCTGCAGCCCGAGGCAGATCCCGAAGAAGGGCACCTTCTTCTCGCGAGCGTACTTGACGGCGAGGATCTTGCCCTCGGTGCCGCGCACGCCGAACCCGCCCGGCACGAGGATGGCGTCCACCTGGTCGAGCGCGGAGAGGTCGCCCTCCTCGAGCTTCGAGCTGTCGATGAACTCGTGGCACACCTTGGCGTCGCCCGCGATGCCGCCGTGCACGAGCGCCTCGTTGAGGCTCTTGTAGCTCTCGGCGAGCTCCACGTACTTGCCCACGACGCCGATGTGCACCTCGCCCTTCTTCGGGGTCCTCACCTTCTCGACGATCGCCTCCCACTTCTCGAGGCGCGGGGCGCGGCTCCAGATGTTGAAGAGCTCGGCGAGCTTGTCGTCCACGCCCTCGGCGTGCAGCGCGACCGGCAGCTCGTAGATCGACGACACGTCCTTGGCGGTGAAGACGGCCGAGGTCTCCAGGTTGCAGAAGAGCGCGATCTTGTCCTTCATCTCGCGCGCGATCTCGCGGTCGGAGCGGCAGAGGAGGATGTCGGGCTGGATGCCGATCTCGCGCAGCTCCTTCACGCTGTGCTGCGTCGGCTTCGTCTTCAGCTCGCCCGCCGCCGCGATGAAGGGCACGAGCGTGAGGTGGGCGTAGACGACGTTCTCCTCGCCCACGTCGTACTTCATCTGCCGGATGGCCTCCAGGAAGGGGAGCGACTCGATGTCGCCCACCGTGCCGCCCACCTCGACGATGACGATGTCCGCCTCGCCCGCGGCCTCGCGGATGATGGTCTTGATCTCGTCGGTGATGTGCGGAATCACCTGGACCGTCTTGCCCAGGTACTCGCCGCGCCGCTCCTTCTGGATGACGGCGTTGTAGATGCGGCCCGTCGTGTAGTTGTTGCGGCGGGTCATCTTGGCGGTCGTGAAGCGCTCGTAGTGCCCGAGGTCGAGGTCCGTCTCGGCGCCGTCGTCCGTGACGTAGACCTCGCCGTGCTGGAACGGGCTCATCGTCCCGGGGTCGACGTTGATGTACGGGTCGAGCTTGAGGTGCGTGACCTCGAGCCCGCGGTTCTCCATGAGCGCGCCGATCGACGCCGCCGCGAGGCCCTTGCCGAGCGAGCTCACCACGCCGCCCGTGACGAACAGGTACTTCGTCTTCTTCGTGCGCTTCACCATGCGTCTCCCTTTCCTACGCCCCCGCGAGGATGGCTCGCGCGCGCTCCAGATCTTCCGGCGTGTCCACCCCGAACCCGCCGTACGTCGTCTCGACCACCCGGATCCCGTGCCCCCGCTCGAGCGCCCGCAGCTGCTCGAGCGACTCCTCCTCCTCGAGGCGCCCGGGGGCGAGCGCCGCGAACGCCTGCAAGAACGGCTCGCGGAAGGCGTAGATGCCCACGTGCGCGCGCGCGAGGGGGCTCTCACCCCCCGCGCGGCGGTGCGGGATGGGGGCCCGCGAAAAATAGAGCGCGTCGCCCGTGGTCGTGCACACGACCTTCACGACGTGCGGCCGCTCGAGCTCACCCTCACCGAGCGGGCGGGCGAGCGTCGCCATCTCGACCGCGGGATCCTCCATCGCGGCGAGGAGCCCCTCGATGGCGGCGGGCTCGATGAGCGGCTCGTCGCCCTGCAGGTTCACCACGATCCGGGGCCGAGGTGCGAGCTTCCGGGCGGCCTCCGCGACGCGGTCCGTGCCCGTGCGCGCGGGCCCCGTCATGACGGCGCGCGCCCCGCAGCTCCGCGCGGCGGCGGCGATGCGCTCGTCGTCCGTCGCGACCGCGACGACGTCGACGCCCCGTGCCTTCATGGCGCGCTCCGCGACGTGGCAGATGAGCGGTTTTCCGGCGAGGATCGCGAGGGGCTTCCCCGGGAACCGTGAGGCTCCGTACCGGGCCGGTATGATGACGGAGATGAGTCCCAACCGGGACCCCTGATTACTAGGCGGTTTCGGATCCGTCAACCGTCGCGGAAAGACGCCCTGATTTTGGGCTCGTCGCGACCCCCCCGAACCGGCGGTCGGCGGGCGCGGCGGCGGGCGCTACCTTCGTCCATGGCGCTGGTCGTCCACGTG
>DASWDS010000331.1:0-2438 GCA_036395165.1 Anaeromyxobacteraceae bacterium
TCGGCGACGGGACGGTCCTCTTCGAGGCGGCGCGTCACGAGCTCGAAATCGGCGTACTTCAGCTTCAGCGTGACGGTGCGCCCCTTCTTTCCCGTTTCCCGCAGCCGCCGCGCCACCCGCTCCGCCTGCGCGAGGAGGTGCGGCAGGAGGGCGTCGCGCCCCACGAGATCGCGCTCGAACGTCTCCTCCGCGCCGACGCTCTTCGCCTCCTCGTCGGCGACCACCTCGCGCGGATCGTCCCCGCGCGCGAGCGCCTTGAGGTCGCGCGCGTGACCGTGACCGAGCGCGGACGCGAGGAGCGCCTCGGGCGCGTCCGCCAGCTGGCCGATGCGGTGGACGCCGAGCCTCGCGAGCGCCGCCTCGGTCACCTTCCCCACCCCCCACAGCCGTGACACCGGGAGCGGCGCGAGGAAGGCGCGCGTCGTCCCGGCCGGCACCTCGACGAGACCGTCGGGCTTCCCGAGGTCGCTCGCGATCTTCGCCGCGAGCTTCACGTCGGCGACGCCGGCCGAGACGGTGAGGCCGACCTCGTCCTTCACCGCGCGCTTGACGGAGAGCGCGATGGCGCGCCCGCCGCCGTGGAGCGCCTCGCTGCGCGTCACGTCGAGGAAGGCCTCGTCGAGCGAGAGCGGCTCGACGAGCGGCGTGTACCGGCGGTAGACGCCGAACACGCGCGTGGAGAGCTCCTCGTAGCGGGGGAAGCGCGGAGGGAGGAAGACGCCGTCCGGGCAGAGCTTCCTCGCGCGGGCGGTCGGCATCGCGGAGCGCACGCCGAAGCGGCGTGCCTCGTAGCTCGCGGCGCACACGACGCCACGCGCCGACGGCCCAGCGACGATCACCGGTCGGCCGCGCAGCGACGGAGCGTCGAGCTGCTCCACGGACGCGTAGAACGCGTCCAGGTCGAGGTGGAGGATGGCGCGCGGCCGGTCCATCAGGTCGAGATGTAGCACCGAGCACCGCCCCGGAGCACCCATGCAGGCCGGGACCACGGAGCCGCGGCGGGGTGTCGTCCACGTTCACTGGGGCGGTTGCGCGCTGCCTCCCCCCTGGGGGCGTCGCTTGACGCGCGTCAGCTCGCTTTCATATGGGGAACCCGTGGACGGATCCGCAGCCAACAATCCCACGCCGACCGTCCGCGCCGGGATCGCCGAACGGCTGTGGGACGCGTCTCGGATCGAGTTCTCCCTGCGCGGCTACCATGGCGCGCGCGTGCAGGGCATCGCGCGGCGCGCCGGGTGCAACGTCGCGCTCCTGTACCGCCACTGGAGCTCGAAGAAGGCGCTCTACCTCGACGTGCTCCAGTCCATGTGGACGGGCATCCTGCGCGAGGTCGTGACGCTCATGGAGCGCGGGAGCGGCGCGCCGGCGGTGGTCGGCGCCTACCTCGACGCGAACATGCGCGACCCGGTCGGCGCGCAGATCCTCATCCGCGAGTTCCTCGACGGCGGTCCGTTCCTCTCCCAGCTCATCGCCTCCGACCCGAGCATCATGGAGCCGGTCCGCCGCGCGGCGAAGGCCATCGCCACCCCGGACGCGCGCCCGGAGGAGACGCTGCGCCCGGGCGTCGACGCGTCACTCACGGTGCTGTCGATCGGCGGGCTCGCGGCGCTCGTCGCCTCCGCGCACGAGGCGGCGCGCCCGTTCTTCGACGAGCCGATCGCGCCGGATGTCTGGCGCCGGCACCTCTACGACATGCTGCTGCACGGCATCCTCCCGTGTCCGCCGGCGAACACGTAGCGGCGGTGGCGCCGTCGCACGCCCGCAGCGCCGCGCCCGCGCCATCGGTTCCTCTTTCGCGCCGGGTGTCGCGCGGCTACTCTCCCGCCCCATGCGTCACGACGTGGTCGTCATCGGGGCGGGGGTCCAGGGGTGCGCGGTCGCGCTGAGGCTCGCGCAGGCGGGGAAGGACGTGCTCGTCCTCGAGCGCAGCATCCCGGGGGCCGAGGCGTCGAGCGCGGCGGGCGGCATCCTCTCGCCGGGCGTGGAGGCGGTGGAGCCCGGGCCCTTCTACGCGCTCTGCCGGGCCTCGCTCGCCCGCTACCCGGCCCTGGCGCGTGAGCTCGAGGCGCTCGCCGAGCTGCCGGTCGGCTTCCGCGGCGGCGGGACCCTCGAGGTGGCGCTGGACGACGATCACGCGCGCCTGCTGGCGGGCCGCGCGGAGCGGCTCCTCCGCCACGGCATGCCCGCGGAGATCCTCGACGGCGACGCCGTGCACCGGCTCGAGCCGGGCGTGTCGCCGGAGGCGCGCGGCGCGCTCTTCTTCCCCGACGAGGCGTCGGTGGACCCGCGGCTGCTGTCGCGCGCGCTCTACCTCGCCGCGCACGCGGCGGGCGCGCGCTTCCGGACGGGCCAGGTGCTGCGGGTGGTGCACGATGGGGGCCGCGCCGTCGCCGTCGAGCACGAGGCCGGGCGGCTCGACGCCGATGCCGTCGTCCTCG
>DASWDS010000332.1:0-6640 GCA_036395165.1 Anaeromyxobacteraceae bacterium
CGTGCTGCCCGCCGAGAGGGTGGCGGTGAGGGACGTCGCCCGCACGAACCGCGTCCACCTCGGGGTCGCGATCGACGCGCGCGCCGGCGTCGCGGTGGCCGTCTCGGCCATCGACAACCTCGTGAAGGGCGCCGCCGGGCAGGCGGTGCAGGCGCTCAACGCCGCCATGGGCTGGGACGAGACCCTCGGGCTCGATCTCCTGGGGGGCTAGCGTGCACATCCCGAAGGGCTTCCGGTTCGCCGGCGCGGCGAGCGGCCTCAAGCCGCAGCGCCGCGACGTGGCGCTCGTCGTCTCCGACGTCCCCTCCGCCGCCGCGGGCGTCTTCACGAAGAACCGCGCCTGCGCCGCGCCGGTGCTCGACGCGCGGCCGCGCGTCCCCGCCGAGGGGATGCGGGCCGTGCTCGCGAACTCCGGGAACGCGAACGCGCTCACCGGCCCTGGCGGCCTCGAGGACGTGCACGCGCTCCGCGCCGGCGTCGCCGCGGCGCTCGGGATCCAGAAGCGCGCCGTCCTGACGGCGTCGACGGGCGTCATCGGCCAGCGCCTGCCCGCTCAGAAGATCCTGGCGGCGCTGCCCGCGCTCGCGGCCGGCCTCGGCGACCACGCCGAGCTCGCGGCCGAGGCCATCATGACCACCGACACGCGCACGAAGATGAGCGCGCGCGAGGTGGTGCTGGGCGGCAAGGCCGCCACCGTGAGCGCCATCTGCAAGGGCTCCGGGATGGTGGCGCCGCAGCTCGCGACCGTGCTGTGCGTCATCGCGACCGACGCCGCCGTCACGCCGCGCGTGCTGCAGGAGGTGCTCGGCCGGGCCGTGTCGCGGACGTTCAACATGGTGAACATCGACGGCGACATGTCCACCAACGACACGGTCCTCGCGCTCGCCAACGGCCTCGCCGGGAACGCCCGCATCGCCGACCCCGGCCCCGACCTCGACACGCTCGAGAACGCGCTCACCGACCTGTGCGGCGAGATGGCGCGCGCGGTCGCGGCGGACGGCGAGGGCGCGACCAAGATGGTGGAGGTCGTCGTCACGGGCGCGCCGTCGGAGGAGGCGGCGCGCGACTGCGCGACGGCCATCGCCGGGTCGCCGCTGGTGAAGGCCGCGCTCTTCGGCGCCGATCCGAACTGGGGGCGCATCCTCGCCACCGTCGGCGCGCGCGCGGGGTCGCGCGGCTGGGCCATCGACCCGTTCCAGGCGAAGGTGTCGCTCCAGGGCGTGACGGTCTTCGGCGGCGGCATCCCCATCGACGCCGATCGCGAGGCGCTGCGCGTCCGGCTGCGCGAGACGCGCATCGACGTCCTGGTCGAGCTCGCGGACGGCGCCGCCCGCGCGACCGCCTGGGGGTGCGACCTCTCCTACGACTACGTGAAGATCAACGCGGACTACACCTCGATGATCGTGCAGCAGCCCGACGGGATGCTCGCGAAGGAGGAGCGCGTCGCGAACTACAGCCCCGCCTTCAAGCGCACGCTGATCGTCGAGGCGCTCAAGTACATCGCCGCCTTCTCCGGCCGGATCGCAGTCGTGAAGTACGGCGGGGCCGCGATGGTGAAGGAGAGCCTCAAGAAGGCCTTCGCCGACGACGTGATGCTCCTGAAGCGCGTGGGGCTGAAGCCCGTCATCGTCCACGGCGGCGCGCTCGAGATCAACAAGACGCTGGAGCGGCTGGGCGAGCGCAGCGAGTTCGTGGACGGCCTGCGGGTCACGGACGCCGCGTCGCTGCCGGTCGTGGAGATGGTGCTCGGGCGCGTGAACCAGGAGCTCGTCGCGCTGCTCAACGCGAGCGCGGGCGGCGCGGTCGGGCTGTCGGGCAAGGACGGGCGGCTCCTCGAGGCGCGCCGGATCGTGCACGAGAGCGGGCGCGACCTCGGCCACGTCGGCGAGGTCACCGCGGTCAACACCGAGTTCCTGCGCATGCTCCTCGACAAGGACTACGTGCCCGTCATCTCGCCCATCGGCCTCTCCGAGGAGGGGAAGAGCCTCTCGATCAACGCCGACGATGTCGCCGGCCACGTCGCGGCCGCGCTCGGCGCGAAGAAGCTCATCTACCTCACCGACGTGCCCGGCATCCTCGAGTCCTACCCGGACGGCGAGCTCGTCCGGCAGGTCACCGCCGACGACCTGCGCCGCCGCATGGCGGCGGGCTCCATCACCGGCGGCATGAAGCACAAGGCGCACTCGATCCTGGAGGCGCTCGCCGGCGGCGTCGAGCGGGTGCACATCCTCGACGGCCGCCAGCCGCACACCGTCATCGCCGAGCTCTTCACCGACCGCGGCGTGGGGACGCTCGTCACGCCGGCGCCGGTCGTGCCGGCCGCCACCGAGGAGGGACGCGCATGAGCCGCCAGGAGCTGCGCCGTCAGGCCGTCGCCCGCCTCATCCGCTCCCGCCGCATCGCCACCCAGGAGGAGCTGCTCGACGCCCTGCGCGCGGACGGCTTCGACGCCACCCAGGCCACGCTCTCGCGCGACCTGGCGCGGCTCGGCGCGCGCCGCGTGTCGGCGCCCGGGGGCGGCACGCGCTACGAGCTCTCCGACGAGGAGCGGCTGACCGGGCTCGACGCGCTCGGCCCGCTCGTCGCGTCGGTCACGTGCAACGGCTCGCTCGTCGTGGTGCGGACCCACCCGGGCAGCGCGCCGGCGGTGGCGCGGGCGGTGGACCTGGCGAGGATCCCCGACATCCTGGGGACGATCGCCGGCGACGACACCGTCTTCATCGCTCCGGCGAAGGAGAAGCGCGCCCGCGCCCTCGCCGTCCGCGTCCGAGACCTCTTCGGCGTGGCGCCGCCCGACGGTGCGCCGGCCGAGCGCGGCGCGGGCGCGCGGTAGACGAGCCCCTCGCGATCAGCCGAGGCCGGCCACCCGCGCCCACTCCTGGCGCGAGCGCTCGACGCAGTCCTCGATCGAGAGGCCCGCGAACCAGTTCCCGCAGACGCAGAGGCGCGCGCCCGACGAGAGCCGGTCGATCTCGCGCACCACCTCCTCGTGTCCGAGCACGGGCGACGGGAGCACGGTCCGCTGCTCGACCACGTCCTCGAGGTCGGCGGGCTCGAGCTCGAGGAGCGTCGTCACCCGCGCCACCTTGGCGTCGCGCGACTGGCCCGGCTTGAAGTGGAAGGCGAAGCCGCGCCAGGAGGGGTCGGGCAGGGGGTCGCGCGTCACGACCGAGTGGAAGGCGTCGTCGCGCGGGATGACGAAGGTGGAGGGAGGGAGCCGCACCTTCTCGGCGCGGACGGCGAAGCCGAAGGTCTCGACCGCCGACTCCTTCACGCGCGCCACCTGCGTCGCGAGCTCGGGGGCCACGCCACGCAGGAGCTGGGCGGCCGAGGTGGGTGGCGCCGCGATCGCGAGGACCCTCGCCTGGTGGCGCTCGCCGTCCTCCGTCACGACGGCGTAGCCCGCGCCCGTCGCCTCGACGCGCGCGGCCGGCCTCCCCAGCGCGACCTCGATGCCGGGCTGGCGCGCGATCCCCTCGGCGATGCTCATGAGCCCGCCGCGCAGGGTGAAGCTGCGCGGGAAGCTCTTGCGGCGGGTCGCGCGCGACTTGAACAGCATGCCGGCGGGGAAGGCGTCGGCGCTCTGCGACGGCACGGCCGACAGGATGGGCCCGAGGACGTCGCCGTAGTTCCTGCGGCCGACGATCCGCGAGTAGTAGGAGTAGACGGTCTGTCCGTCCTTCTTCTCGCGGAAGGCGCGCGGCAGGGAGCGCGCGAGCTCGCCCCACGAGAAGAGGCGCAGCAGCAGGCCGAGGTTCGAGCCGGGGACGAGGCGGTCACCGTCGAGGAACCGGAGGTGCGACTTGCCGCGCGGGGCCACCTCGCCGCGCAGTCCGCAGCCGTCGATGACCTCGGTGAGCCCGGAGTAGGAGTTGTAGCAGGTGTGCGCGCCGAGCTCGAACCAGAACCCGCTCGCCGTCCGCTGCGTGGAGAGGCACCCGCCGACGCGGCTCGCGCGCTCGAGGACGAGCACCGAGCGCCCGGCGCGGGCGGCCTCGTAGGCGAAGGTGAGGCCGCTGATCCCGCCCCCGATGACGGCGACGTCGTGCGTGCTCATGCGCCTCGAACTCGTCCTTTCGCGTTCCGCGCGATTCCGCGCTGGGGGGTCTGGGGGGGAGCGGCCCCGCTCCCCACAGGTTGAGGGCTTGCGAAGCAAAGCGTAGCAAGCCCGGAAGTCCCCCTGACTCGCGTCTGCGGCGGTCGCAGAGCACGAGAAAGGGAAACGCGAGCCAGAGCCTCGCACGACGCGGTGCGGCGCGCCAGCGGCGCTCGGGCCGCGCGCCGAGGCGGAAAGGCGGGCCCGAGTCCGTGCTTTTCGTCGTCGCGATCACAAGGTATGAAGACGAACATGCGCATGCGGATCGGATTCCTGGGTCTCGGGACGATGGGCGCGCCGCTCGCGAACAACCTTCGCAAGGCAGGCTATGCGGTGACGGTCTGGAACCGTACCGCGGAGAAGGCCGAGCTGCTCGTGAAGAAGGGCGCGACCCAGGCGCGCACGCCGCGCGAGTGCGCCACCGGACAGGACCTCGTGTTCACCTGCCTCGCCGACGAGAAGGCGCTCGAGGCGGTGCTCGACGGGCCGGACGGCGTGCTGGCGGCCGTGAAGCAGGGCGGCATCCTCGTCGACACGTCGACCTCCGGGACACGCGAGGCGCGCTCGCTCGAGGCGCGCGTCAACGCGAAGGGGGGCGCCTTCGTGGCGGCGCCGATGCTCGGCTCGCGCGCGGCGGCCGAGAAGGCGCAGCTCGTCGTCCTCGCCGGCGGGCCCGCGGCGGCGCGCGAGAAGGCGCGCCCGGCGCTGCACGCGATCTCGGCGCGCGTCGTCGAGCTCGACCAGGCGGTGCAGGCGGCGCTCCTCAAGCTCGTCGTCAACGCCGTCGGCGGCGCGATGATCACGGGTTTCGGCGAGGCGCTCGCGCTCGGCGCCTCGGGCGGGCTCGACGTCCCCACGATGGTCGACACCATCCAGGCGTCCGGTTTCCACTCCCCGCTCTATCTGATGAAGGGCGAGCAGATCATGCAGCGCGACTGGAGCGCGCGCTTCGCCATCTCCCTCGCCGAGAAGGACCAGCGGCTCGCGCAGGAGGCGGCCGCCGATCAGGGCGCGAAGATGCCCATCAGCTCCGCGGTGCGGCGCCTCTTCGCCGACGCCGTGGAGAGCGGGCGCGGTGACAAGGACCTGTGCGCCGTCGCCGACCTGTTCTTCGAGTGGGCGAAGGTGAAGCGGTAGCCCGTCGAGGCGGCGGGCTCCGACTCCCGGTGAATGGAAGTCGTCACGTCGCGAGCGCTTCGGTGACCATCCTCGACAGGTCGTCGAGGTGGAACGGCTTCTTCACGTACCCGACGGCGCGCGTGAGCGCGTTCGTCTGCGCCCGGACCTCGTCCGGCGGTGTCGCCGACACGAAGAGGACCTTCGGGCAGCGGTCGCCGAGGGCGCTGCGCATCTCCCCGAACAGCGTCACGCCGTCCATGCCGGGCATGCGGTAATCGAGGAGGGCCAGGTCGGGTGGGCGCGCGCGGGCGAGCTCGAGCGCCACCAGCGCGCTCGAGGTGCTCTCGGCCTCGTGCCCCATCTTCCTGACGGCGAGCTCCAGCGCCTTCCTCACGATGTCGGTGTCGTCCACGATCAGGACGCGGGCCATGTCGTTCGAGCCTCTCCTCCCCCGAACACCTGACATGCGTGACCCGTGCCGAACGCAACCCCGCGAGATCGTGCGCCGTGGCGTTGGCGTGACTACGAGTTCGGGACACCCCGGGTGCGCCAAAATCCCCACTCGCGCCTGCACCGGTGATGGGCGTCAATAACGCGCCAGGGCGCGCCGGACCGTCTCCGCGAACTGCCGGCGCGCGGCCGCGGGCGCGATCACCTCGGCGTCCCCGCCGAACGAGAGCGCGAACCGGGTGGCCCAGTCCTCGCCCGCTCCGGCCACCTCGACGACGGCGCCCCCGTCCTTCGCGCGCTCGACGAGCGCCACGCCCGGCCGGGAGAGCGCCCACGCCGCGGCGACCGGCCCGAGCCGGATCCGGATCGGCTCGCCCTGCGCCTCGGAGAAGAGCCGCGCCTTCGCGAGCTGCGCCTCGCTCGGCGCCTCGAAGCGCTCGTCGGTGAGCGCGCACTCGCGGATGCGGTCGATCCTGAACGGCAGCGGCTTCCCGCGCGCGAGGTCGAAGCCGTACAGGTACCAGTGTCCGAAGCGCTGGGCGAGCGTCCACGGCCGGACGGTGCGCTCGCCCTCGGCGGCGCGGGTCGCCGTGTAGTAGACGAGCCGGACCGCGCGGCGCTCGGCGATGGCGCGCTGGAGCCTGCCCAGCACCGAGTCGCGCGCCGGCGGCGATCCGGCGTAGATCCGGCCGACCAGCTCGTCGAAGCTCGCGCGCCGGTCGCGCGGGACCGAGTCGCGCAGCGCGTCGAGCGCGCGCACCTTCCCCTCGCCGCCCAGCGCCTGCGCCGCGGCTGCCAGCGCCGCGGCCTCGCTCTCGGTGAAGCGCGGCGGGCGCGAGAAGCTCTGGTGCAGCGCGACGTAGACCTTGTCGCCCTCGACGTAGAGGTCGAGGAAGTCGTCCGGCGCGAAGGGCGGGCATCCCACCCCGAGGAGGAAGTCGAGGTCCTCGAGCAGCTCCTTCTCGGTGACGCCGC
>DASWDS010000333.1:0-2312 GCA_036395165.1 Anaeromyxobacteraceae bacterium
GCACGGGCGGCGGCGGCGCCGGCGAGACCATCGGCATCGGCGCGGTGGGCACGAAGGGGCGCGGTGGCGGGCTCGGCGGCTACGGCTCCGGCGTGGGCGGCCTCGGCTCGAAGCGCGACCGCGACATCGCCATCTCGGGCGGCGACACGAAGGTGATCGGCGCGCTCGACCGCGAGCTCGTGCGCAAGGTGATCCGCGACCACGCGGACCAGGTCCGCTACTGCTACGAGCAGCAGCTCACCTTGAACCCGAAGCTCGAGGGCAAGGTGTCCCTCACCTGGCAGATCAACGCCGACGGGCGCGCCTCCAGCACGATCATCGACCGCGGCAACACGACGCTCGCCAACGAGGAGGTCGCGCGCTGCATCATGAGCCGCATCGTGACCTGGGAGTTCCCGAAGCCGCGCGGCGGCGGGATCGGCATCGTGACATACCCCTGGATCCTGCGGCCCTCGGGCTCCACCTCGGGCGGGTAGGGTGGAGGCTCGGCCTTGGTGAAGCTCCTCGCGATCTCCCTCGCAGCCCTGCTGCCGCTCGCCGCGGCGGCGCAGGAAGCCGCTCCGCCCATGCCGGAGGACCCGCGCGCGCCTCGCTACCACGAGGTGGAGCGCGGGCTCTTCACCGGGTTCGAGGTGGGCTACCTCACGCTGTTCAAGACGCCGACCGCGGACCAGGTGAAGTTCAGGTCCGCGGGCGCGGGCGGCGGCACGTCGAGCGGCTTCCTCGTGGGCACGACGCTCGGCTACGACCTGACGAGCCGGATCGCGATCTCGGCCTACGCGCTCGGCGGCAACTCGCGCGCGAGCGTGTCGTACGGCGCGTTCAGCATCCTGTCGGCGGGCGGCGATCTGAGGCTGTCGCTCGTGGGGGCGCGCGACGCGAACGCGGTGGAGCGCTTCTTCCTCTACGTGCACGGCCGCGGTGGGTATCTCCTGACTTACCCCGAGGGGCTCTTCGGGACCCGCGACACCTACGTCGCCGGCGGTCCCGGCATCGAATACTTCACGCGGCTGAGGCACTTCTCGTTCGGGCTCGCCGCGGACGTCGCTTACGTCGTGAAGGCGAAGGCGGTCGGTCTCGCCGTCACTCCGACCGTCCGCTACACCTTCTAGAAGACTTCCCCGATCTAGGGACAGGGTCTATACTTTCGCCCGAACTTACGGGCACTTCCAAGACCTTGACCCAGCTCGGTCCCGACGAACAGGAAAGCGCGCACCTCGCCGCGCTCGAGGCGACCCCCGCGGACGAGGGCGCGTTCCACGCGCTCGAGTCGCTCTATCAGCGGAACGATCGCTGGGAGGACCTGGTTTCACTGTACGAGGGTCGCGCCCGGCAGGGTGCCGACGGCGGCGGGAGCGGGCTCCTCGCCAAGGCCGCCGACCTCGCGCACCGCCGCATGCGCAACACGGCGCGCGCCGAGGAGCTCTACCGCCAGCTCCTGCACGCCGATCCGCTGCACCTGTCGGCGCTCCTCTCGATGGTGGAGATCTACGAGGAGCGCGGCGACTTCACGGCGGTCGCGGAGGCCTTGCGGCGCCAGGCCGACGCGACCGCCGACCCGCGCGCGGCGGCCGCGCTCTACCTGAAGCTCGGCAAGGTGTTCGAGGAGCGGCTCCTCCGCCGCGACCGCGCGGCGCTGTTCTACGCGCGCGCGAGCCGCCTCGACCCGGCGCTCGCCGAGGCTCGGCAGGCGGCGCTGCGATGTCAGCTCGCGCTGCGGAGATGGGCGCAGGCGAAGCGCACGCTCGACGGCGCCCGCGAGCGCGGCGCCGAGAAGAAGGCGCTCGCCGCCGAGTACGCGCGCCTGGCGACGCTCCTCGTGGACGAGCCGCTCGACCACGGCGTCGGCATCGAGGCGGTGACCGAGGCGCTCGCGCTCGACCGTGCGGCGCCTGGCGCGGTCGCGGCGCGCGAGCGGCTCGAGTCGGCGCCGCGCACGTGGCGCGGCGACGTGAAGGCGCTCGTGGACCAGGCGGCGAAGGCGAAGGAGCGCCGCACCGCCGCGCACCTGTACCTGCGCGCCGCCGGCCTCCACGCCGCGTACGATCCGGACGGGAGCGCCAGGGTCCTGGAGCTGGCGGAGCGCGCGCTCCTGCTCGCGCCGGCGATGTCTCACGGGCTCGACCTCCTGGAGCGGTTCCTCTCGGCCCGGGAGGACTGGCGCGGGCTCGCCGACGCGCTCGCGCGGCTCGCCGGATCGGTGCGCGACCGGGTGGCGCTCGCCGACCTCCACCTGCGGCTGGCGCGGGTGGACCTCGTGCGCTTCGCCGACGCGAACCAGGCGCTCGAGGCGCTCGAGCGCGCGCTCGCGC
>DASWDS010000334.1:0-1883 GCA_036395165.1 Anaeromyxobacteraceae bacterium
GTCCTCGTCGCGCCCCTCCCTCGCCGCCACCACCGCCTCGTGCTCGGCGAGCGCGAGGCTCGAGGGGTTCGCCGCGGCGGCGGCCGCCAGGGCCGCGCGCGCGTCGTCCGCGCGGCCGGGCGCGTCCCCGAGCAGGCGGGCGCGGACGAGGTGGAGCGCGGCCGCGTCGCAGGGGTCCTGCGCCTCGGCCGCCAGCGCGGAGAGGAGCTCGCCCTCGAGCGCCGCGTCGCCCAGCGCGCGCGCCATGCGCCAGGCGGAGGTGAGGTTCGGGACGAAATGGCCGTCCGCCGCAGCCGCGCTCCGGTAGTCGGCGAGCGCTCCGCGCCGGTTTTCGAGGCGCGCCTCGTGGATGCGCCCCGCCTCATGGAGGAGGCGCGCCGCCGCCGGACCGTCGCCCAGCGCGCGCGCCTCGCGCTCGTAGAGCGCGGCGAGCGCCGCCCAGTCCATGGCGTCGCCCGGCACCGCCGGCAGCTGCTCGATGCGCGCCTGGAGCTGCTCCGCGATGGAGTCGGCGCCCGGCCGCGCGCCCTCGAGTGGCGCGGTCTGGGAGACTTCGGCACTCGCCGGCTGCGCCATGCGTCTCTCTGCCTTAAAGGCCCGGAACTGCGCTGAAATCTGCCACGCCCCCGAGCGGGGGACAAGACGACGAACGTAGGCTAAGAGTGAAGCAAGGGCTACAGCTCGAAGCGATCGATCTCGCCGCGCTGCTTCAGGATCTCGAGGGCGCCCTTCGTGATCTTCTCCTTGTCCTCGCCCTGCAGCTTCACCACGAGCGGCGCGATCGACCGCTCACCCTTCCGCGAAGGTGGCGGCGGCACGACGGCGACGGCCCAGCTGTCGCCGAGGTCCTTGTCCACCGTCACCTGACACTCGACGGCTCCGATGAACGCTCTCGCCATGCTTGGTCCTTCCTCCGTTTTGGGTGTGAAGGCGGCGGCAATGTAGCGTAAAAGCCGCTCCATGAGAACGCGTGTCCTGTTCGCCGCCGCCCTCGTCGCCTGCTCGGGCGCGCGCTCGCGCACGCCCCGCGGCGAGCCCGTGCTCTCGTTCGAGGGCAAGGTCGAGCACGGACCGTACGGCTTCGGGAAGGACGACCTCCCCCGCTTGCCGCGGCGCGGCTTCAAGGCGGTCGCGCCGATGACGGGGAAGAGCGCGAGCTTCGAGGGTGTCGCCGTGGCGCCCATCCTCGCCGACGTGGTCGAGGTGAGGAAGGACGCCGACACCGCCATCTTCCACGGGCGGGGCGGCTATGCCGTGCCGGTCCCGGTCTCGGCCCTGCGTCAGATCAAGCCCGTGCTGGCCGACAAGGTGGACGGGATCGCGGTCGGCGAGTGGCGCGAGGGCGCGGCGCCGCTCCAGCTCGCCTGGCCGAACGTCGACCAGCCCGGCATCGAAAGCGATCCGCGCGCCCGCTGGTGGTGGGTCGGCGGCGTGACGAAGGTCGAGATGCAGAGCTGGGTCGGGACGTACGGCAAGGCGCTCCGCGTCCCGCCCGGCGCGAGCGACGACGCCCGCCTGGGCGCGGACGCGATCTCCGTCTCATGCATCGGCTGCCATCGCGTGCGCGGCGTGGGTGGGACGCGCGGGCCCGAGCTGAAGGACGGCGGCGCGCGCGATCCGCAGGCTTTCGCCGCGATGCTGCGCGACCACCTCGGGAGGACCTCGGGGATGGACGTCCCCGAGACGAGCCCGGCCGCGGCGCGCCAGATCGCCGCGTTCCTGCGCGCGCTCGAGATCGCGGGCACCAGGCCGGAGGAGGAGATCCAGCCGCCGGAGCCCCCGCCGCCGCTCCCGCCGCCGGTGCCGGGCGTTCGGCCCGGCGGATACTGAATTTAAGGCCCTCCATCGAGCTCGACTCGAGGCGCGACCGCCTCGAATCGAGC
>DASWDS010000335.1:0-5084 GCA_036395165.1 Anaeromyxobacteraceae bacterium
TGGCCGGCGGGATCGCGCTCTCGCTGGAGCGGATGAGCCGCATCGTCGAGATCCGGCCCGAGGACCTGACCGCGCGCGTCCAACCGGGGATGATCACGGGCGCGTTCCAGGCGGAGGTGGAGAAGCACGGCCTCTTCTACCCGCCCGATCCCAACTCCGCGGACCTGTGCTCGCTCGGCGGGAACGTCGCCGAGAACGCGGGCGGGCCGCGCGCGCTCAAGTACGGCGTCACGCGCGAGTACGTCCTCGGGCTCGAGGTGGTGCTCCCGACCGGCGAGCTCGTCCGCACCGGCCGCCAGACCATCAAGGGCGTCGCGGGATACGACCTGACGGCGCTCCTCGTCGGCAGCGAGGGGACGCTCGGGATCGTCACCGAGATCACGGTGAAGCTCCTGCCCCGGCCGCGCCACGTCGCGACCGCCCTCGTCGTCTTCCGGACGGTCGAGGACGCGGCGCGCGCCATCTCGCGCGTCCTCGCCGCGGGCGTCATCCCGCGCTGCCTCGAGCTGCTCGACGACGTCTCGGTCGAGGCGTGCGCCAGGGGCGCGCCTTTCAAGTTCCCCGCGGGCGCCGGGGCGGCGGTGCTGGTCGAGACCGACGGGAACGACGAGGAGGGCGTGTTCGCGGAGATCGTGCGCGTGGCGGAGCTGGTGCAGGCCGACGCCGCCGGCGAGGTCATCGTCGCCCAGAACGAGGCGCAGCGGCGCGACATCTGGGAGACGCGGAAGTATCTGTCGGTGAACCTCAAGGCGCTCCACCCGCTGAAGCTCTCCGAGGACATCGCGGTCCCGCGCTCGAAGATCCCGGAGATGGTGCGGAGGACGCGCGAGATCGGCGCCAGGCACGGCTTCCTCGTGGCGA
Source organism: Anaeromyxobacteraceae bacterium (assembly GCA_036395165.1). GTDB lineage: Bacteria > Myxococcota > Myxococcia > Myxococcales > Anaeromyxobacteraceae > Anaeromyxobacter_A. The sequence goes on from DASWDS010000335.1 coordinate 862, forward strand.
CGTACGGGCACGCCGGCGACGGCAACCTCCACGCGAACGTGCTCTTCGATCGCGAGGAGGATCGCCCGCGCGTGGAGGCGGCGGTGGGGGAGGTGCTCCGCACGGCCGTCGACCTCGGCGGCACCATCACGGGGGAGCACGGCGTCGGCCTCGCCAAGCGCGACTACCTCGAGTACGAGCAGGGCGCGGTGCTCGTCGCCCTGCAGCGAAGGATCAAGGCCGTCTTCGATCCGCTGAATATCCTGAACCCCGGGAAGATCTTCCCGGCGGTCTGATCCACCGCGCGTCCGGAGACTCGGACGCCGGGCTTGCGTCCCGGGCGCCCGCTCCCTGTCCGATCGCTCGAAAAGACCCCACGACCGGTGTCTTGCGGCTCCGCGTTGATCGGGATCAAATCAACGCAACGTATAGGTCGGCCGACTCGCCCTCGTCAAACGCTGCACGGGCGTGCTGCTCGCCTCGCGGACGCGATTTTGACTGTCGCCAAGTGGGGTTTTGACTGTAGCCAAGTTGTGACAGCCCACCTTGACACACCGGCCATCGGGGCGAGATAAGAGTTTGCCGCTTTTTCAGCTTCAAGATCCCCACCTGGGCACGCCGGGTCTCGTTCCTGGAACGGGACCTCAGCCGACAGCGCGCTCTCGGAAGTTGGTCGGCAACCCCTCGATCCCCCAAGGAGCCACAGGGCGACATGTCACTCCAGAACACCGCCTCGGCGAAGAAGCGCCAGGTCGAGCAGGTCGATACGGTCACCATCCGCTTCGTCGGCGACTCCGGCGACGGCATGCAGCTGACCGGCACGGAATTCACGAAGGCTTCCGCCCTCGCCGGCAACGACCTCGCCACCTTCCCCGACTACCCCGCCGAGATCCGCGCCCCCGCGGGCTCGCTCTCCGGCGTCTCGGGATACCAGGTCAATTTCTCCTCCAAGGACATCCACACCCCGGGCGACCAGCCCGACGTCCTCGTCGCCATGAACCCGGCGGCGCTCAAGACGAACCTGCCCGACCTCCGCGTCGGCGGCATGCTGCTCGTGAACGCCGGCGCGTTCACGGAGTCGAACCTCGAGAAGGCGGGGTACAAGTCGAACCCGCTCGAGGATCAGACCCTCAGGCAGAACTACAAGGTCTTCCTCGTCGACATGACCAAGCTCACCGAGTCCGCGCTCGAGGGGTCGGGGCTGTCCACGAAGGAGGTCGCGCGCTGCCGCAACTACCTCGCGCTCGGCATCATGTACTGGCTCTACAGCCGGTCCATGGAGCAGCAGCTCGAGGCCATCAAGACGAAGTTCGCGAAGAAGCCCGAGTTCGCCGAGGCGAACATGCGGGTCTTCAGGGCGGGCTACGCCTTCGGCGAGACCTCGGAGATCTTCTTCCAGCAGTACCACGTGCCGGCGTCGACGCTGAAGCCGGGCACCTACCGCAACGTGACCGGCAACTTCGCCACCGCGCTCGGCTTCGCCGCCGCCGCGCGGCAGACCGGCAAGCAGGTCTTCCTCGGCAGCTACCCGATCACGCCGGCCTCCGAGATCCTGCACGAGATGTCCTACCTCAAGGAGCACGGGGTGGTGACCTTCCAGGCCGAGGACGAGATCGCGGGCATCGGCTCCGCGATCGGCGCCTCGTTCGGCGGCTGCCTCGCGGTCACCACCACCTCGGGCCCGGGCCTCGCGCTCAAGTCGGAGATGATGGGGCTCGCGGTCATCGCCGAGCTGCCGCTCGTCATCGTGAACGTGCAGCGCGGCGGCCCGTCGACGGGCATGCCGACGAAGACGGAACAGGCCGACCTCTACATCGCGCTCTTCGGCCGGCACGGCGAGGCGCCGCTGCCGGTCATCGCGGCGCAGAGCCCGGTGGACTGCTTCTACGCCGCGATGGAGGCGATGCGCATCGCCGTGAAGTGGATGACGCCGGTGATCCTCCTCACCGACGGCTACCTCGCGAACGGCTCCGAGCCGTTCCGCATCCCCGACGCGAGCGAGCTGCCGAAGGTCGAGCCGCGCTACCAGACGACGGCGAACGGGCAGGAGGGCGCCTACCTCCCGTACCTGCGTGACGCGAAGCTCATCCGTCCGTGGGCGGTCCCGGGCACCCCCGGGCTCGAGCACCGCATCGGCGGCCTCGAGAAGGACTCGCTCACCGGCATGGTGTCGTACGACGGCATGAACCACGAGAAGATGGTGAAGACCCGGGCGCAGAAGATCCGGAACGTGGTGGAGGACGTGCCCGACGTGGTCGTGGACGGTCCGCAGCAGGGCGAGGTGCTCCTCCTGTCGTGGGGCGGCACCTACGGCTCGGTCCGCACCGCGGCGGACGACCTGCGCGCCGCCGGCAAGAGCGTGGCGCACGCGCACCTGCGCTGGCTCAACCCGCTGCCGAAGAACCTCGGCGCCGTGCTGAAGAGCTTCAAGAAGGTCCTGATCCCCGAGGTGAACGATGGGCAGCTCGCCTTCCTGATCCGCGGCACGTTCCCGGGCGTCAATCCGCTCCAGTTCAACCGGATCAATGGCAAGCCCATCAAGGTCGCCGAGCTGAAGCAGAAGGTGCTCGAGCTCCTCTAAGCCCTCGCGAAAAAGGACGACCACGAATATGAGCACGACGAACGGCCAGAACGGCGCTCAGGTCACGAAGCTCCCGACCTACACGAAGAAGGACTTCGAGTCCGGCATCGACCCGCGGTGGTGCCCCGGCTGCGGCGACTTCTCCATCATCAACCAGGTGCAGAAGCTGCTCCCGACCGTGGGAGTGGCGCGCGAGAACATCGTCTTCATCTCGGGCATCGGCTGCTCCTCGCGCTTCCCGTACTACATGAACAACTACGGGATGCACACGCTGCACGGGCGCGCCCCGTCCTTCGCGTCGGGCCTCAAGGTCTCGCGGCCCGAGCTCCAGGTGTGGGTGATCACGGGCGACGGCGACGGGCTCGCCATCGGCGGCAACCACTTCATCCACTGCATGCGGCGCAACCTCGACCTCAAGGTCCTGATGTTCAACAACAGGATCTACGGTCTCACGAAGGGCCAGGTCTCTCCGACCTCCGAGCTCGGCAAGAAGACGAAGTCGACGCCGTACGGCTCGCCGGACATGCCCTTCAACCCGCCCGCGCTGGCGCTCGGCTCCGGCGCGACCTTCGTCGCGCGCACCGTCGACGTCGAGGGCGCGCATATGGGCGCGACGCTCAAGGCGGCCGCCGAGCACAAGGGCTCGACCTACGTCGAGATCTACCAGAACTGCCCGGTGTTCAACGACGGCGCGTACACGTTCATGACGGAGAAGGCGGTCAAGGCCGACGCCATGCTCCGCATGGAGTCGGGCAAGCCGCTCCTCTTCGGGAAGGACAACAAGAAGGGGATCCGGTTCAACCCGCAGACGGCCGAGCTCGAGGTCGTCACCGTCGGCGAGAATGGCATCACCGAGAAGGACATCCTCGTGCACGACGCGAAGCGCGAGGACCCGACGCTGGCGTTCATGCTGGCGAACCTCTCGATGAAGCCCGGCTTCCCGACGCCGATCGGCGTCTTCCGCGACGTCCGCCGGCCGACGGCCGACGAGCTGACGTGGGAGCAGATCAAGTCGGTCAAGGCGAAGAAGGGCGAAACGGACCTCCGCAAGCTCCTCGCCGGCAACGACACCTGGACGATCAAGTAAGCGCGGACGCACTCTCCTCGTTTGCGCGGCGGCGCCGGATCCCGATCGGGGTCCGGCGCCGTTCCGTTTTGCGCGCGCGAAGCTTCAGGGCCCCCGCGCGCAGGCGAGCGCGCCGCGCAGGCTCGCCTCGCACCGCTCGGAGCCGGGCGCGGCGTCGAGGCAGCGGCGGCAGGCCCGGGTCGCATCCTCGCAGCGGCCGAGCCGCACGAGCGCGATGCACATCCCGTGGTGCGCCTCGGCGAAGTCAGGCGCGAGCTCGATCGCTCGCCGGTACTCCGCCTCGGCGCGCCCGTACTCACCCAACGTGAAGTCCATGAACGCGAGGTCGTGGTGCGCCTCCGGGAGGTCCGGCTTCGCCTCGAGGAGGTGGAGGTACTCGCGGCGCGCGGCCGCCCACGCCTCCGCGCGGCGCGCCGGCTCGCGGCGGCCGCGGTGGAGGAGCGCGCGCGCGAGGTTCAGCCGGGCAACTGCGAGGTCGGGGTCGATGCGGAGCGCGGACCGGAAGTCCTCCTCGGCCGCGTCGTACCGCTCGCCGGCGAGGTCCACCTCGCCGAGGTTCACGTGCCCCTCCGCGAA
>DASWDS010000336.1:0-8372 GCA_036395165.1 Anaeromyxobacteraceae bacterium
TTCCTCCAGCCACGCCGCGTCGACGATCGGCCCGCTCACGCGCATGATCTTCTGCTGAGAAGTCGGGACGACGGTCTCGCTCTCGCCCCAGAGCTCCTCGTGCAGCTTCTCTCCAGGCCTGGCGCCGACGATCTCGACGTCGATGTCGCGCTCCGGCTCCTTGCCCGAAAGCCGGATCATCTGCATGGCGAGGTCGATGATCCGGACCGGCTCGCCCATGTCGAGGACGAACACGTCGCCGCGACCGCCGATCGCGCCCGCCTGGATGACGAGCGACGCCGCCTCCGGCATCGTCATGAAGTACCGCATCATCTCCGGATGCGTGACGGTCACCGGGCCGCCCTTCGCGATCTGCCGCCGGAAGATCGGGATCACGCTGCCGGACGAGCCGAGCACGTTGCCGAAGCGAACGGCCACGAAGCGGGTCGTAATGTCCTCCTTCGCGCCGCAGGCTTCGACGATCCATTCGCAGAGCGCCTTCGAGTGCCCGTACACCGTCTTCGGATTGACCGCTTTGTCGGTCGAGACGAGGACGAAGCGGCGCGCGCGCGCCTCGAGGGCGGCGCGGCCCGCCGCGTAGGCGGCCGTCGCCTCCGCGTCGGCGCGCTGCTGCGTACCGTGCTCGCGGGAGGTGCGGATCCCGACGTGGAACACGGCCTCGGCGCCGCGGGCGGCGGCGAGGAGGTCGGGCAGCTCGATCCCCTCGAAGGCGAGCTTCCGCACTGTCCAACCGGCGCCTGCGAGCTCGAGCTCGAGCGCCTGCTGGCGCGCGCCGGGCGAGCCGGTGATGAGGGCGACGCGGGCCAAGGGGAGCTTCATCCTAGCAGCGGTCCCAAAAAAACGAAGGGCCGGCAGCCGCACGGCCACCGGCCCTCATGGGCTTCACCGGCCGCCGCGTCAGGCGCGGATCTCGGCCTTCTTGGCGCCGTCCGGCTCGGGCGGCGTGACGGGCGGCTTGCGGCCGATGGGGTTCTCCTCGAGCGCGGCCTTGAGCACCTCGTCCATATGGCTCGCGAAGACGAACTCGAGCTCCTTGCGGGCCTGCTCGGGCACGTCGACGAGGTCCTTCTCGCAGCGGGCCGGCATGATGATGCGCTTGATGCCCGCCCGGTGCGCGGCGAGGACCTTCTCCTTGATGCCGCCCACCGGCAGCACGAGCCCGCGCAGGGTGACCTCGCCCGTCATCGCCACGTCGGAGCGGACGCGGATGCCGGTGAGGAGCGACACGAGCGCCGTCAGGATGGTGACGCCCGCGCTCGGGCCGTCCTTCGGAATGGAGCCCGCTGGGAAGTGGATGTGGATGTCCGTCTTCTCCAGGAAGTTGGGCGCGAGCCCGAGCGTGTCGGCCTTCGACCGCAGGTAGCTCAGCGCCGCCTGCGCCGACTCCTTCATCACGTCGCCGAGCTGCCCGGTCAGGGTGAGCGACCCCTTGCCGGCCATCTTCGTCGCCTCGATGAAGAGGATGTCGCCGCCGGCCGCCGTCCAGGCGAGGCCGGTCGCGACGCCCGGGATCTCGGTGCGCTCGGCGGTCTCGTTCCAGAACTTCTCCGGGCCGAGCATGTCGGGGAGGTCGGCCTCGCCGACGGTGCGCTTCGCGCCGGCCGCGACCTTGCCGCTCGCGACCTCGACCGCCACAGCGCGGCAGACGTCGGCGATGCGCCGCTCGAGGTTGCGGACGCCCGCCTCGCGCGTGTACGCCATGATCATCTTGATGAGGCCCTTCTCGTCGAAGGCGATCGCGTCGGGGCTGAGCCCGTGCTCCCGGAGCTGCTTCGGGATGAGGTGGTTCTGGGCGATGTGGACCTTCTCCTCGAACGTGTAGCCCGGCAGCTCCAGGATCTCCATGCGGTCCTTGAGCGGGCCGGGGATGGGGTCCAGCAGGTTCGCCGTGGCGATGAACATGATCTTCGAGAGGTCGTACGACACGTCGAGGTAGTGGTCCGAGAAGGCGTGGTTCTGCTCGGGGTCGAGCACCTCGAGGAGCGCCGCGCTCGGGTCACCGCGGAAGTCGGCGCCGAGCTTGTCGATCTCGTCGAGCATCATCACCGGGTTGATCGTCGCGGCCTTCTTCATCGACTGGATGATGCGGCCGGGGAGGGCGCCCACGTAGGTGCGCCGGTGGCCCCGGATCTCCGCCTCGTCGCGCACGCCGCCCAGGGAGAGGCGCACGAACTTCCGGCCGGTGGACCTCGCGATGGACTGGCCGAGCGAGGTCTTGCCGACGCCGGGCGGCCCCACGAAGCAGAGGATCGGGCCGCGCATGTCGTTCTTCAGCTTGCGGACGGCCAGGTACTCGAGGATGCGCTTCTTGATCTTCTGCAGGCCGTAGTGATCGGCGTCGAGGATGGTGCGGGCGTTCTCGATGTCGAGGTTGTCGTCGGTGCGCTTCGACCAGGGCAGGTCGGCGATCCAGTCGAGGTAGGTGCGCGCGACGGTGTACTCGGAGCTGGCCGTGGGGATGCTCTTCAGGCGGTTCAGCTCCTTCGTCGCGACCTTCTCGACGTCCGGCGGCAGGCCCGCCTTCTTGAGCCGCTCCGCCAGCTCGTCGAGCTCCTCCTCCTCCTCGCCGAGCTCGCCCAGCTCCTCCTTGATCGCCTTCAGCTGCTGGCGCAGGTAGTACTCGCGCTGCGTCTTCGACATCTCGCCCTTCACGGCGGAGTCGATCTTGTTCGAGAGCTTCAGGATCTCGCGCTTGCGGTTGAGGAGCTCGAGCACGAGCTTCATGCGCGCCTTGAGGTCGACCGTCTCGAGGACCTGCTGCTTCTCCTCGATGGGCACGTCGACGTTGGCGGCGATGAGGTCGGCGAGGTGCCCCGGGTGAGTGATGCTCTCGACGAGCTCGGTCGCGGCGGCCGGCAGCTCGGGCATGAGCTCGATCACCTCGCGGGCGAGCTTCTTGAGGTTGATGGCGAGGGCCTCGACCTCCACGTCGTCGACCGCGGTCTTGTCCTCGACCGGGTCGATGCGCGCCTTGAGGTAGGGCGCCTCCTGCACGAGGTCGAGCACGCGGAAGCGCGCCAGGCCCTGCACGACGAGCGAGTAGTTGTCCTCGCCCATCTTGAGGAGCTTCACGATGCGTGCGACGGTGCCGACGGTGTAGAGGTCGGCCGCGCCCGGGTCCTCCTCCTCGGCGCGCCGCTGCGTGACGACGCCGATGACCTGCTCGTCGCGGACCGCGTCCTTGATGAGCGCGATCGTCTTCTGCCGGCCGACGGCGAGGGGCAGCACGCCTCCCGGGAAGAAGACGGAGTTCCGGAGCGGCAGGATGGGCAGGACCTGCGGGATGTCCTCCTTGTTGATGAGCCCCGGCGGCCCCATCGCGGGGGCGACCTGCGCGCCAGCGGCCTTCTTGTCCTTGTCCGACATTGCGTTCTCCTTCACCTCGTCGCGACGAACGGCGAACGTGGACCAGCCGCACGACTGGGCGATCAGGGATACCTACCCGAGTGGATCGAGGCAACAAAAAGCTGCCGCCGAGCCGACGCCGCGGCCCTTCGGGGGCCGCATCGAGCGGGCGTTCAGGTCGTGCGTCGTCGATCGGGGTCCCGAGAGTATAGCGCGACGAGCGCCGTTTCGCCGCCCGCGCGATCAGCGCTCGTTCAGGGCCGTGTGCCCCGGGATCGGAATGGTGCGGCCGTTCGGCTCGCCGCCCGGACCACCGGGGTCTTTGCGAACCGGCCCCTCGCTCGGCGCCCACAGGCCGCCGCGGCAGGCGCGGTCCGTGACGCCGTCGCCGTCCACGCCGTGCGCCGTCGGGGGCACCTGCTGGCGCGCCACGCCTGGACCGTCCGCCGGAGACCACACCCTTCTCATGCCGCTGACATGGTCATGGCCTACCGGGCGCGCAACCCGGTGCGCACCTTGGCGCCGCGATGGACGTCCGGGCGGCAGCGCTCGCGTTTCCGGCCAGCGCCGCGCTCGCGCTGCTCGCCGTGCGGGGCCGTGCCGTCTTCGAAGGGGAGGGCGCTCGCGCGTTCCTCGTCCTCGCGGCGACGGGCGCGGCCGCGCTCGGGACGGCGGTAGCCGCCGCGGTGCGCGAGCGCCGGCGGCGCCTGCCTGCGGTGTCGGCGCAGGTCGCGGCGCTGCTGCGCGGGATCGCGACGCCGCTCGGTGACGCGGCGGTGGCCTTCGATCCCCTGGGGCGCCTGGTGTGGGCGAACGACGCCGCGGTGGCGCTCTCCGGCTATGCGCCCGAGGCGCTCCTCGGGCGCGGTCGCCAGGCGCTCGGCGACGATCTGGCCGTGCTCCTGCGCGGCCTCGGGCACGGCCCGGCGGCGGGTCGCGTCGCCATCGCGACGCCGGCCGGTCGCGTCCCGGCGGACGCAGCGGCGGTGCGCGTCCCGGGAGCGCCGCCGCTCGACGTGGCGGCGCTGCGCGTCCTGCCCCCGGAGGCGGAGGCGGACGCGCCCGCGGTGGAGGACGCCGACATCGTGCCCGACCCGCCGCCCGCGCTGGAGTCGCCGCTGGTGGCGCGCGCCATCGCGTCGGTCTCGGCGGAGCTCCGGGCGCCGCTCGCGCGCGCGAGCGCCTCGGCCGCGCTCCTGCGCCTCGTCCTCCCCGGCGGCCAGGACGCTGCCGGCGATCACCTCGCGCGGATCGAGGACGGCCTGCGCGAGGCCGAGGCGACCCTCGCCGCGCTCACGGCGCCGCTCCAGCCCCCGGCGCCCGTCGCGGTGGACGTCGACGCGCTCCTGTCGGAGGCGCTCGCCGGCGTGGCCTTCGCGCCAGGCGTGCGCATCCGCAGGGTCGCCGCCGGTGCGATCGCCCTCGCCGACGGCGTGCAGCTGCGCCAGGCGCTGCGGCACCTCCTGCGCATCGCGGCGGCCGCGATGCCCTCGGGCGGCGACCTCGGGCTCCGCAGCGCGCGCCGCGGCGCGGAGGTGGTGCTCGAGATCGCCGACACCGGCGCGGGCGCGGAGCCGAGCCTCGATCTCCCGCTCGCCGAGCGCCTCGTCGCGGCGCAGCGCGGGCGCCTCGAGCGCGCCGCCGTCCCGGGGCGCGGCGCGGTGTGCCGGCTCGTGCTCCCGGCGGCGCCGGCGCGGCTCCGCGCCGCGCGAAGCGCCGTTTGACACCCCATCATGCCGCCGTTAGCATCCGCCCCATCGTCCGCCTCGGCCACATCAGCGACCTTCACGTGAGTGACCGCGCGCGCTATCCGCGCAACGGGATCAGCGCGCGCGAGTGCGATCGGCATTCCGTGAAGCTGCTCAAGAAGATCCTGCAGGCGCTGCAGGAGGAGGCGGTGGACCACCTCGTCGTCACCGGCGACGTGACCGCGTCCGGGGAGCCGACCGAGTTCGAGCGCGCCGCCGAGCTGCTCTCGCCATGGGCCGAGGCGGGCAAGCTCACCGTGCTCCCGGGCAACCACGACGTGTGGAGCTACGAGTCGGCCGCGACGTGGCGCTTCCTGCGCACGCTCGGGCACGACGGGCGCGGCATGAAGAGACCGCTGGCGGTCTTTCCTCTGGCCGTCGACCTCTCGGGCGAGGTGACGCTCGTCGCGCTCGACAGCGCGCGCTACGGCGAGGACCCGCGGACCACCTCGGGTGTGCTCGGGACCGAGCAGCTCGCGGCGGCGCGCGAGCTCGTGCGCGAGACCGTGAAGCAGGGCCGCGCCGCGGTGATCGCGCTGCACCACCACCTCGTCATCCCGCCCGAGCGCGTCCCCTCCGACGCGCGCCTCGCGCGGATGCCGCTCGCGGACGCCTACAAGCTGGTGCGGCTCCTCGCCGAGCTCCCGGTCGCGGCCGTGCTGCACGGCCACCGCCACACGAGCTTCCGCATCGACCTGCCCGGCCCCTCCCGCGCGACGCCGGTCCTGTGCTCCGGCTCGGCCTCGCGCGTCGCCGACGAGCCGGTGCGGCGCCCCCGCGCGCTCGTCTACGAGCTGGATCGCTCCGGGCTGAAGAGCGTCGCGGCGCTGGTCGCGGCCGCCGCCTAGCCGTTTGTTCCCGCTTGCCTCGCCTCCCGGCGACGGGTATCCCTGCGGGCCATGAAGCCGCTCCGCATGATCCTGCCGCTCGTGCTGGCAGGCGTGGTCGTCCTCGTCGTGGTCGCCCAGCTCGCCCGCAGGTCCGATCGCGAGGGGTACCGGCTCGAGCGCGAGGCGCTCCGCCGCGAGGTGGTGGAGCGCGCGACGGTCGCCCGCGGCCTCTCGGGGCCGGCCGGCGTCGAGGAGGCGCGCGCGGTGGTGCGCTGGTGGCTCGACGGGATCGCGCAGCTCCACAACCGCCATCCGAGGGGCGCCGAGAGCGCCCCGGCGCCGGCGCGCGGCGACAAGGACGCGGCGGCCTGGCAGCGCTATGCATCCGAGCGGCTCGAGGAGCTGCGTGCCGGCTACGCCCCCGCGCTCTCCGCGGTGGACCAGGGGCTGCGGCTCGACGTGCTCTCCGTCCGCGCCGGCGAGCATCCCGAGACGCACGAGCGCGGGCTGCGCGTCGACTTCGCGCTCTGGGGCGCGCCGCGGCGGATCGAGCGGGAGGCGAGCGACGGCGCGCGCGCCACGCTCCGCGTCCTCGTGCCGGTCGCGTTCCGGCAGCTCGGGTTCCGCTTCGTCGACGCGGCGGGAAAGACGTACGGCGAGATGACGGGCTCGGGCGAGCCGTACCTCGTGCTGAAGGATCCGGAGCGCTTCTCGGGCGAGCTGCCGCCCGGTGTCGTGCTCGGCACGTGGTGGGTCGAGCCGTTCCCGCGCGAGGCGACCCGCGTCGAGGTGTCGGTCGGCATCCAGGTCCAGGGCATGACCGCCGGGTCGCTCGCCCCGACGTTCCGCTGGGAGCTCCCGGTGGACGAGGCGTGGAAGCTGCGCCCGGGCGAGACGTTCCGCGCCGAGACTCGAGAGGCGCCGCCCGAGCCCGCGTCGAGGTGAGCGTGGGGAAGGGCGAGAAGCCGCCGGCGGGAAAGCAGGCACCGTCCGCCAGGTCGGGCAAGCGCGGGGCGAAGGGAGCGGCCCGCGACGCGGTCGCGGCGGCGCTCCCCGGCGCCGGGTATGACGCGCCGCTGCACGAGCTCGGGCGCGACGCGCTTTCGGTGTTCCTCTACCTCGCGCTCATGCCGGACGAGACGGCGCAGCTCGTGAAGGACCTCGGGCTCTCGCAGCCCGGGTTCCGGCAGGAGGCGCTCGGCGACGTGCAGCGCTGCGATCTCCTGGCGGACGAGATCCGCGCCGTCCCGGAGCGCCGCGCACCGGTGCTGGAGGCGCTGCGGAAGGGCTGGGAGCGTCCGGCGCTGGCGCGGTGGCCGCTCGCGCCCGAGGCCGCGATGGACCTCCTCGACGCCTGCTCGGGCGACGGCGCGCTCCCGCTCGCGCTGTGGCGGGTCCTGTGCGATCCCGCGCCGGACATCCGCGCCGAGGCGCTCCCCTTCCTCACGCGCCTCGCCGAGCACTACTACGGCCCGGCGCCGAAGGAGGGCGCGCCGAAGCAGCGCGCCGGCGCAGATGATCCGCTGGAGGCGGCGCGGCGAGAGGCGACGGACCTCGCGCGCCAGCTCGAGGAGGCGCGGCGCAAGCTCGAGCACGCGGAGGCGCGCGCGGAGAGCGCCCGCAAGAAGGCGGAGGAGGGGCGCGAGAAGCTCCAGGCGTGGCTCAAGGAGGCGCGCGCGAGGGAAGCGAGCGCCGTCGACGACGCGGCGCGCGCGAGGGAGCTCGCCGAGACGGAGCAGCGCGAGCGCGCGCGGCTCGAGGGCGAGCTCGCGGCGGCGCGGGCGCAGGACGCCGCCGTCGAGGCGCAGCGGCTGCGCGGCGCGTTGCGCGATCTCGAGGCGCGCGCCGGCGCCCTCGACGCTCGGCTCGAGCGCGCGCGGGAGCGCGAACGGGAGCTCGAGGCGGAGGTGGCGCGGCTCAGGGCGGCGGCGCAGCCGGAGCCCGCGCCCGCCAGCGGCGCTCCCGCGACGGAGGCCGACGTCGAGCCGGAGGACGCGCCCGCCACCTGGCTCATGCCGGTCTACACGCGCGAGTTCTACGACTCGCTCGCGGGGTGGGACCGCCGCGTGCAACGCGCGGCGTTCAAGCAGGCTGCGCTGCTCGCGCAGGACCACCGCCACCCGAGCCTGCGCGCGCTGCCGCTCGAGGGTCTCCCGGGCTACTATCGCGTGCGCGTGGCGACGGACGTGCGGCTGCTCTACCGCCGGACGGAACGACAGAACACGGTCGAGATCCTGTCGCTCATCGACCGCGAGGACCTCGACCGGTACATCAAGCAGGCAAAGACGCGGAGCGGCTGAGGCTCCTGATCACGCGGAGCGGCTGAGGCTCCTGATCACGCGGAGCGGCTGAGGCTCCTGATCACGCGGAGCGGCTGAGGCTCCTGATCACGCAGAGCGGCTGAGGCTCCTGATCACACGGAGCGGCTGAAGCTCCTGATCGCACGCAC
>DASWDS010000337.1:0-2642 GCA_036395165.1 Anaeromyxobacteraceae bacterium
CGGCTATCCATTCGACGAGCTCGTGGCCGAGGCGGCGGAACGTGGCGGAGTCCATGCGCCGAGTGTGCCCCGCGCGCGCCGCGGGCGCCACCGCTTCCCGCCCCCGCTCCGCGCGCACCGGTGCTCATTCCTCGCGCGAGGAACGGGCTCGCCGCGTTCCTGACGCAGCGTCTCCTCCCGCGACGGTCAGCCGCGGCGCCGGTCTCGCGCGCGACGCGCGCGATGTACCCACCGCGTCGCCGCGCGGGATCTCGTCCGTCGCGGCGGCCGGCCGGACCAGGCGCGTGAGGCCCGGCCCGACGGCGCCGAGCAGCGCCGCGGCCGCCTTGCGCGCGACCGAGCCCGGCAGCGAGACGCCGGGGAGCGGCTGCCTCAAGTGGTGCGCGATGAGCGACATGTAGATCCCGAGCGTCTGGGCGGCGGTCGAGAAGTCGAGCGTCGAGAGGAGCTCGTCGGCGAGGCCGAACGGGAGGGAGAGCGGCAGCGGGCCGCGCGCGTACTCGACCGCCCAAACACCTTTGGTGAAGCTCATCCCGCGCGCCTGGCCGGGACCGACGAAGATGCGGTCGCCCGGCTTGTGGACGCGCTTCTCGAACTGCCCCTCGGCGTAGTACCAGGTCTCCCCGTCGAGGACGGTGTCCCAGAACGCGACCGCGTGCCGGCCGGAGTGCCCCTCCGATCCGATGGGCGTCCCCCAGATCATGAGGTACTCGAAGATCGACGCGTAGTAGAGCTTCATCTGGATCATGGCGCCGCCCGCGATGCTGTAGATCCAGGGCTGCGAGCGGTCGATGCGCCCGGGGTACCGCGCCTCCATCGCGTCGGCCACCGCGTCGAACATGGCCGGCTTCGACTTGCCGAGGCCCGCCAGCGCGCACTCGTGGATCACGTCCGGGTCGAAGAGGTAGTCCATCTCGCACCTCCGAAGGCGTCCTGTCGCCGCGGACGAGCCCACCACGACTCGACCGCGCAGGAAACGCCCCGGATGTGCACGCGGGAACGTGCAGACGCGTTGGAGTCACCCGCACCGGGCGAGCGAGGCCCGCACGCGCGCCTGCATGACGTTCGGGATCCCCTGGGAGAGCCGGAGCGCCTCCTCGAGCGCGGCGCGCGCCTCACCCAGGCGGCCGGCGCGCAGGGCGGCGAGGCCGTGGAGCTCGCACACCTCGATCGGCTCCTGCTCCACCGACACGGCGCGCGAGCGGGCGCGCAGCGCGAGCCAGCTTCCCTCGTCGGAGCCGCCGTCGCGCGTCGCGAGCTCGACGGTGTCGGCCAGGACGGCGTCCGACGGGGCGAGGATCGCGCCCGGCCGTCCCTCGCGGCGCGCTCCCTCCTCGACGGCGCGCGCCTCCGCCAGCGCGGCGCGCGCGCCGGCGAGCTCTCCCGCGAAGGCGAGGAGTCGCGCCTGCAGGAGGCGCGCGAGGGGACGCGCGGCGACCTCGGCGTGGCGCCGCTCGATCGCGACCGCCCGCACGACGTGCGGGCCCGCGCCCGCCAGGTCCCCGGTCTGGTAGAGCAGCTCGCCGAGGTTGTACTCGCCGACGTACTCGATCCCGACCATCCCGAGGTCGCGACCGAGGCGCAGGAAGGCGGCCTGGTCGAGGGCGGCGCGCTCGGGATCCCCGCGCGTCACCCACACGTTGCGCCGATTGTTGAGCGCGGACGCGACGTGGAGCACGTCGCCGCGGTCGGTGGCGAGCGCGTGCGCGCGCGAGAGGACCTGCTCCGCCTCGGCGGCGCGGTCGAGGTACGGGAGCACGAACCCGAGGAGGAGCAGGCCGACGACGAGCGTCTCGTACCCTTCGTCGCCGAGGGCCTCGGCTCGCGTCGCCGCGCCCCCGAGCGCCTCGGCCGACTCGCCCCAGCGCGCGGCGCGCAGGAGCGTCCGTCCCCGCGCCAGCTCGAGTCGCGCCGCCGCCAGCGGGGACGGCCGATCGCCGCACAGGCGCGCCGCCGCCGCGACGCGCTCGGCCGACCGCGCGTAGTCGTTCATCCAGTCGAGGGCGGTCGCCTCGTCGAGCAGGCACTCGATCTCGGCGGCGGCGTCGGCGAGCCCGCGCGCGAGCGCCTCCGCGGCGGCGAGGTCGGCGATGGCGTCGTCGTAGCGACCGAGGCGGTAGCGGACGAGCCCGCGCCCGCGGCGGGCGACGAGGCGCGCGGGGGCCTCGCCGTCCCCGAGCTGCCCGAGGGCACGCGTGAAGAGGACCTCCGCCTCGAGGTAGGCGTGGCGCGCCCGGAGGTCCTGGGCGATCCCGAGCCACAGGGCGGCCGCCTCGCTCCGCTCGCCGCACTCCTCCGCGTGGCGAGCGAGGCGCGGCAGCCGCTCGCGATCGGGCACGCCGCGCGCCGCGCGGTGATGGCGCAGGGCAGCGCGGTGGACGGCGCGCCGCTCCGGGTCGGTCGCGGAGCGCGCCACGGCCTCGCGCAGGACCGGATTCCGGAACGCGACGCGGCCCCCGCGCGTCGAGAGGACCTGGAGCTCGAGGAGGCGGTCCGTCGCGACGCCGGGGTCGAGCGCCAGGGCGGGCCCGTCGCCCTCGGCGTCCAGCTCGGCGACGACGCCCCCGATCTCCGCGCGCGTCAGGTCGTCCCCGAGGAGCGCGAGGAGCCGGCCGTGCGCCTCGAGCGCGTCCGGCAGCGCC
>DASWDS010000338.1:0-8142 GCA_036395165.1 Anaeromyxobacteraceae bacterium
CTTCGGCTGCCACGCGGTGTGATCAGGCGATGCGCAGGTGCGCTGCCAGCGCTCGCGGCCCACCGCGCCTGAACGCCTCGAGCGCGTCGTCGGCGGGTGAGCGGCCGGACGCCGCGCGGTCGCGGAGGGGGTCGAGCCAGACGCGCTCGTCCTGCCCCTTCTCGCCGCAGCAGCGCTGGCGGCACAGCCCCCGGGCCGCCACCTCGACGAGCTCGGCCGCGATCGTCTTCAGCGATCGTCCGTCGGGGAGGCGCGCCGCGAGGCCCTCGCGCCCGGCCGCGACGCCGAGCGCGCGCCGCTCCGCGAGGGCGAGCCCGGCCACGAGCGCGAACGCGTCGGCCCTCGCCTCGCGGTCGTACAGGATGCCCTTCCAGAACGCGGCGAGCGCCTTCGTCATCCCCGGATCGCACGCGTCCGCGCCGCGCACCTCGACGACGCCCTTCACCCGCACGTCCGGGAAGAGCGTGGTGAGGTGGTCCTCCCAGTCCGCCATCGTCGCGCGGGTCCCGTGCAGGCCGCGCTCGAGGAAGGCCCGGAACGTGGCGCCGCCCGTGTCGAGGTACCTGCCGTCGCGCCGCAGGAAGATCATCGGGACGTCGAGGGCCCACGAGGCGTACCGCCGGTAAGCGTCCTCCTCGAAGCCCTCCTCGAAGGCGAAGGGGAGGAGGCCCGAGCGCGCGGGATCGACGTCCTCCCACACCGCCGCCCGGAAGCTCTTCCACCCCGACTCCTTGCCCTGGACGACGGGCGCATTCGCGTACAGGGCCACGATCGCCGGCTGCGCCGCGAGGGCGACGCGGAGCTTCTCCGCCATGTCGCGCTCCGAGCCGAAGTCGAACGAGACCTGCGCGGACGCGGTCATCGCCATCATGTCCTCGGCGCGCCCGCCGCGCGCCGCGAGGAACGGGCGCATCACGACGTAGCGCGCCTTCGGCATCCACTCCGCGGTGGCGGGAGTCCCCCACGGGCGATAGCCGGCCGCGAGCAGCTCGATCCCGAGCTCCTCCGCGATGGCGCGGCACTTCTCGAGGTGGCGGTCGAGCTCGGCCGCGACCACGTGCACGTCCTGGAACGGCCGGCCCGACAGCTCGACTTGCCCACCTGGCTCGATCGAGACCGTGAGGCCGTGCTTCTGCGCGGCGATGACGTGGCCGTCGTCCTCGTACGGCGCGTAGCCGAAGCGCCCGAACGCGCGCAGCGCGGCGGCGATCCCGCGTGGACCGTCGTACGGCACCGGGTCGAGCGTCCCGGCGAGGAGCGGGATCTTCTCGTGCTCGATCCCGACCTTCCAGTCGGCGGACGGCCGCTCGCGGGCGCGGAACCAGCCGACGAGGTCGCCGATCCCGCGCGCGGGCGGGCTCGCTGTGGTGTGCGGATCGAGCGACATGCCCGCCTTGTATCGCCGCTGCGAGGACGGCGCCACCGCGGCGTCTCGACAGGGTGCGAGCCGGGCGCGGCGGCGCGATCCTCAGCCGACGCGGGGCGGGATCTCGAAGACGAAGATCCCGTCTCCCTCGTACGCCAGGGGGACGCGCAGCGCCTTCGCCGCCGCGAGCTTCCCACGGTCCACGACGACGAAGCGCACGTTCATGAGCTGCAGGGCTCGTACCGCCTCGCCCCGCGGCGGGAGCGCGCCGCCGTCGCCGAAGAACGGACGGAAGACGGGCGTCTCCGCGAGCAGTCTCTCCAGCCGCTCGGGCGCGCGCGTCATGTAGCCGCCGACCTGAGGGTGCCGGTGCAACACCTGGTGCCAGAGCTGGCGCGTCGGCCCCGTCGCGTCGAGGACGGCCCAGCGCTCGCCGTCGCGGGCGAGGTCGCGCATGAACTTGGGCGCCGGCCACGTCGAGGTCACGAACGGGTGAGGCCAGCTCTCGGCCAGCGCGAGCGCCGCGACGGCGCAGGCGAGGAGGGCGCCGCGGCGCCCCGTCCGAACGAGCTCGGCGAGCGACGCGCCCGCCGCGACCGACACCCCGAACGTCACGAGCCAGGAGAAGCGGGTCGGGACGCCGGCGAAGCGCAGGAGCGGGACGGCGCGCTCGAGCCACGCGTACGGGAGCGAGGGGCCAGCGAGAGCTCGCCCGCCGACGTGGAGCCGGGGCCCGAGCGCGAGGACGAACCCGACGAGGGCGACCGCCAGCCACGGACGAGAGGCCTTGGCCCGCGCGAAAGCGGCGAGCGCGAGCGCGAGCGCCACATATCCGACGTAGGCGGTGGACTCGGCGTCGTTGCCGGTGAAATGGCGCCAGACCTGGAAGGAGCCGCGCCACGCGCTCGCGGCATTCGGGACGAAGAAGGAGAGGAGGTCGGCCGAGAACCAGGTCGCGTCGTGCGCGCCGGCGTAGGGTTCGGCGCGGTACGCGCGCAGCATCCCGGCGTAGAGCCATCCAGCCAGGACCAGGAAGGTGCCGGCGAGCAGCCCCGCCCGGCGCAGGAACGCGCCCGACGCGAGCTCGGCGCGGTCGGAGCGCAGCCAGGCCGCGACCTCATCGCGATCGAAGCGCAGCCACGCGAGGAGGAGCACGATCGTGCCGATCGCGCAGAAGAGCAGGTAGTAGAAGGAGGCCGTCGCCGCGAGCGCGAGCGCGACGCCTCCCAGGAGAGGTCCGCTCGCGCCGTGGCGCCGGACGGTGCGAACGAGCCCCAGGAAGTACAGGGGAGCCCACTCCATGGAGACGATGTGGAGATGCCCGAGCGCGTGCCCGAAGTGGTAGGCGTTCACCGTGTAGAGCGCGCCTGCGAGGAAGGCGGCGAGCTCGGTGCCCCACAGCTCGCGGCAAAGGAGGTAGGCGGTGTAGCCGGAGAGGACGTAGCTCGCGAAGAGGACGAGGTTATAGAGCGCGACCTCGGGGACGCCGGGCGTGAGCGGCCACAGGGGCAGCACGGCGAGGGTCGCCGGAAGATTCCAGGTCTGGAACCACGTGGGGGTGCCCCATGGCCAGCGCAGCACGTCGCAATGGAAGGGCGACGCGCCACGGGCGACGGCGTCGCGCCACCACCAGAATCCCCAGAGCGTCTGCCAGGCGTCGCCGTGGTCGCCGCCGATTTCGGACGTGAAGCGGGGGAGCAGCGGCCAGGTCGCTGCTCCGGCGAGCGCGATGTAGCCGAGCAAGGCTGCGGTGCGCGGGTGGCGGTGCACGACGGTCGACATGCGGGGTGCTCGATTGTCGTCGACGCGTCCGACACCCGCGCGGACGAGCGCCAGCGCTCGATTTGGACACGGCCCTCCACGACGCGCTCCCCGAGCCCTTCCCGGGGAGGGCAGCGCGGTTTCGAGCGACGCGGGGGACCGCTCTCTGCCGATGCCGGGCACGACTCGCCTGGGCACGCCTCCACGCGGGAAGCGCCGCCGTCGCGCGGCTGTTACAAGTCCGCGTGCTGACGGCTCTTTCAGCCTCCGGATCGGGCTCGGCTCTTCCCCTGTTGTCCTTGCGCCGCCCCCCTCCCCAACCTATCCTCGATCGGAACAGCAGGTCCTTCCTTTGAATACCCAGCCCCGGCGCCCAAACATGAACCGTCCCGTCCGCCTCCTGGCGTCTCTCGCCCTGTCGCTCGCCGCGGCATCGGGCGTCACCTACGCCGTCTTCAGCAAGGCGGACGCGCAGCCGCGCGCGGTCACGCGCGCCTCGCATGACCCGCGGCCGGGCGGCGACGACGCCGACTATCCGCTCGATTCACTGCCCGTCTTCTCGCGCGCGATTCACTACGTGTCCGAGAACTACGTCGAGCCGAAGCGCATCGACCCGAAGTCGATGGTGGTCGCCGCCCTCGACACGATCGAGAAGACGGTGGCCGAGGTGATGGTCGACGGCGATCCCAAGTCCGGCAAGCTCACGCTCACCGTGGGCTCGGCGAGCCGCTCCATCGACCTCACCGGCGTCGACAGCATCTACAAGGTCCGGGCGGTCATGGGCGAGGCGGTCAGCTTCATCCAGCAGCACCTCGTCGCGCACAAGAACCTGCGCGAGATCGAGTACGCCGCCACGAACGGCATGCTCTCCACGCTCGACCCGCACTCGATCCTGCTCGAGCCGAAGATGTTCCGCGAGATGCGGCTCCAGACGAAGGGCGAGTTCGGCGGCCTCGGGTTCGTGATCGCGATGCGCGACGGCAATCTCACCGTCGTCCGCGTCCTCAAGAGCACGCCCGCCCAGAAGGCCGGCATCAAGCCGAAGGACGTCATCACCAAGATCGGCGAGCAGTCCACGGTCAACATGGACCTGCAGGACGCCGTCGACCGGCTGCGCGGCCGCCCGAGCACCCACGTCGCCATCACGGTCCAGCGCACGGGCTGGCCCGACTCGCACCGCTTCGACCTCACCCGCGAGATCATCAGCGTCGAGACGGTGCCGCAGGCGAAGCTCCTCGCCGGCAACGTCGGGTACGTCAAGCTGTCGCAGTTCTCCGCCAACACGACGCGCGACCTCGCCAGCGCCATCGCACAGCAGAGGGCGCAGAGCGGCGGACAGCTCAAGGGGCTCGTCCTCGACCTGCGCGGGAACCCCGGCGGCCTGCTCGAGCAGGCCATCAGCGTCTCGGACCTCTTCCTCTCCGAGGGCGTCATCGTGAAGACGGTGGGCGAGGGGATGAAGATGCACGAGGTGAAGGAGGCGCACGCCGATCGCGACGACCAGACGGCGCTCCCGCTCGTGGTCATCGTGAACAACAGCTCCGCCTCGGCGAGCGAGATCGTGGCGGGCGCGCTCAAGAACAACAACCGCGCGCTCGTCATCGGCCGCCAGACCTTCGGGAAGGGCTCGGTGCAGGTCCTCTACGACTTCTCGGATCCAGCGAAGCCGGCCGAGGAGTCGGCCCTCAAGCTCACCATCGCGCAGTACCTCACCCCCGGTGACGTCTCCATCCAGGAGGTCGGCGTCACGCCCGACGTGCTCCTCCTCCCCGGGCGCGCGCTGAAGGACGCGGTGAACTTCTTCGCGCCGCCGCGGATGCTCGGCGAGATCGACCTCGACAAGCACTTCTCGAACCCCGCCGACGCGACGCTCACGCAGGCCGAGGCCGAGAAGCGCGCCGCCGAGCGGCGGAACCGCACCGAGAAGGCGACGCTCGAGCTGCGCTACCTCCTCGACGAGAAGGAGGACCACCTCGCGAAGGCGATGAAGGCGGACGAGAAGCGCGAGGCTGCCGCGCGCGCCCACGGCGGCGCCGGCGTGGACGAGCTCACCCCCGAGCAGGAGGAGGACGAGGACGCGGACGCGAACCCGGACGAGCTCGTCGAGGACTACCAGATCCGCTTCGGGCGCGACCTCCTCGCCCGCGCCCCCTTCGCCGATCGCCCGCGCCTGCTCGAAGCGGCCAAGGGCTACGTGAGCGAGCGCCGCAACGAGGAGGAGGGGCGGCTCAAGACGCGCCTCGAGGCGGTCGGCGTGGACTGGTCCTCCGGCCCCACGCAGGGCACGCCCAGGCCGGTCGT
Organism: Anaeromyxobacteraceae bacterium; assembly: GCA_036395165.1. Classification (GTDB taxonomy): domain Bacteria; phylum Myxococcota; class Myxococcia; order Myxococcales; family Anaeromyxobacteraceae; genus Anaeromyxobacter_A. The sequence continues at coordinate 5,429 of DASWDS010000338.1, forward strand.
GACCGTCTCGCCGCCGCCCGGCAAGATGGTCGCGGCCGGAGAGACGCTCCCCTGGACGGTGACCGTCGAGAACAGGGGCGACGGCGCGCTGCGCCGGCTCCGCGCCTGGACCATCGTGGACAAGTCGCCGCTCCTCGATCGCCGCGAGTTCGTCTTCGGGCTCGTCCGGCCCGGCGAGCGGCGGAGCTGGACGATCCCCGTGAAGCTGCCGAAGGGCCTCGATAGCCGCCACGACGAGGTGCGCCTCCACTTCGAGGAGGAGGGCGGCCACGCGCCGTCCGACGCGCTCACGTCCATCGACGTGGTCGAGAACCCGAAGCCCGTGTTCGCCTTCTCGACCCAGGTCGAGGACGAGGCGACCGGCAACGGCGACGGCCTCGCGCAGCGCGGCGAGGAGATGGCGCTCCGCGTGGACGTCAAGAACGCGGGGCCGGGGACGTCCGGCGACAAGACCTACGTCTCCCTCAAGAACCTCGGGGACGAGAAGGTCTTCATCAAGAAGGGGCGCGCCGTGCTCGGCGCCATGAAGCCGGGCGAGACCCGGAGCGCCATCCTCCAGCTGGAGGTGAAGAAGGGGCTCAAGCTCGACACCATGCCGCTCCGCGTGATGGTGGTCGACGAGAAGCTCGACGAGTTCATCTCGGAGCGCCTCGAGATCCCGATCGCCGCCGACGGGAAGGGGCGCACGATCGCCTCGGGCGCGGTGCGGGTCACGTCCCCGCAGGCGGTGCTCCACGCGGGCGCGTCGGCGGAGTCGCCGGCGCTCGCGGTCGCGAAGCACGGGGCCGTCCTCGCCGTCACGGGGCGCGTCGGCGACTTCGTGCGCATCGAGTGGCAGAAGGGTCGCACGGGGTTCGCGGTCGGCGCGGACGTCGAGGCTGCGCCGGGCGCGAAGCCCTCCTTCACCACCGCCGAGGTGTGGCAGCGCGAGCCGCCGCGCATCACGCTCGCGCCCGATCCTGCGCGCGGGGCGCCGGTCGTGACCGGCGAGAAGCTCCACCTCGAAGGTTCGGCCTCGGTGCCGCCGACCGTCGCCGGCGCCGGCACGAAGCTGCGCGACGTCTTCATCTTCGCGAACGAGCAGAAGGTCTTCTTCAAGGTGGTGCCGGAGGCGAGCGGCTCCTCCCGGGTCGACTTCGCGGCCGACGTCCCGCTCAAGCCCGGCAACAACGTCGTGACCGTCTTCGCGCGCGAGGACGACGAGTTCCAGACGCGCCGCACCGTCTTCGTGCACCGCCGCGGCGCGGCCGAGGTGGCGCAGCAGGGCGTCCAGGGCGGCCCGCCGGCGCAGTAGCGCGGTGGCGTGCGGTCTCCAGATCCGGCGCGGCGGCCGTTGCCCGGGCCGCCGTGCTCGTTTCCGGGCGGCCGGGCGCTCGCCCGTGCCCCACGGCGCCCGGCGAGCGCACCTTCGCCCTCCGCCCGATCCTCCGCTAGGATTCGCCCCGGATGGCGGAAGGCGAGCGCGCGGGAGCTTCCAGACCGAGGCGCGGCTCCGGGCTCGAGCTCAGGCTCGAGCGCGGGGGCGCGTACATCGCGTTGCGCGCCCAGCCGCTCGGCGACGGGCTCGATCTCGTCGGCCTCGCGATGGAGGTGCCCGAGGTCCGGTTCCCCTTCGACGTCGCGTCCGGCGCGGCGCAGTTCCGGCAGCGCCTCTGCGAGCTCGACCGGCTCGAGCTCTCGGTCGGCGACGCCGGCATCGCCGCGCTCCTCGCCAGGCTCACCCTCCCGGGCTCGGGCATCGCCACGCTCCGGGTCGCGCTCCGCGGCGGCTTCGCCGAGGGCTCGGGCACGCTCGACGGAGGAGCGCCGTTCACGTTCAAGGCGGCCCTCCTGCCCGCGGGCGACCGGGGCGTCGACGCCGTCGTCTACGAGCCTCGCCTCTACGCCGTCGCGCCGGTGCCGGCGGCCGCGCTCCCCGGTCTCGTCGCGCGCGCCGCGGCCGGGCTCGCGAGCGCCGACGGGCCGGCGCTCCGTGCGGAGCCGCTCGCGCTGCTCCTCCGCAAGCTCCTGCCGGCGCGGGGGTGGAAGGTGCCGCGCACCACCTCGGCCCGGCTCTCGGTCGTCGAGATCGGCGCGGGCACGCTCCGGCTGGCCTGGGATCGCGGTGGCGCCGCGGCCACGCCCACCGATCCCGATCTCCTCTCCACGATCGAGGGCGCGCGCGCCTTCGCCGGCGCCGAGCGCCTCCTCGCCGGCGGCGACCTCGCCGGCGCGCGCGAGGCGTACCTCGCGCTCGGAACCGCGGCTGCGGCGCACCCCTTCGGCGCGGCTCGGCTCCTCTCGCTGCTCGCCGCCCACGCGCCGTCGCACGACGAGGCGCTCGACCTCGCCGGCAGCACGCTCGCGCGGCGCGCCGACTTCGCGCCCGCGCTGCTCGCCGTGGCCGAGGTGCGGGCCGCGCGCGGCGAGCTCGCGCCCGCCAGCATCGCGCTGGCCGACCTCGCGGCGGCCCTCGTCCGCCGCGGCGAGGAGAGCGCCGCGATGGAGGCCGCCGACGCCTGCCTCGCCCTCGGCCCGGGCGCGGATCCCGCCGCGCAGGGGCGCGCCGTGGAGACCGCGCTCGCCGTCCGCCGCGACCACCTGCCGGCGCTGCGCGCGCTCCTCGCGTTGGGGGAGCGCGGCCAGGACCGCGAGGCGCTGCTCCGCGCCTGCCGCAGGCTCGCCGCCTACGCGCCCGTGACCGGGGAGAAGGCGGCGGCGCACGCGCGGCTGGG
>DASWDS010000339.1:0-30318 GCA_036395165.1 Anaeromyxobacteraceae bacterium
CCGGGCGCGTTCCGGGTGGACGTCTCGGACGCGGGCGGGCGCGCCCTCGTGTGCGACGCCGCGCGCGAGTCCGGAGAGGCGCGCCTGCTGGCCGCCGGCGAGCGCGCCGGCGTGGAGATCGATCTCACGCGCCGCTGTGGCCTCGCGGCTCCAGGAGAGTACCGCGTCGAGGTCCGCTCCGCGGACGCCGGGGCACCCGTGACGGTGATGCTGCGCGTCACGCGCTGGGTGAATCCAGGGCCGCTTCCGGCGAGGCGGCCGACGCCGCCGTGAGGGGCTTGACCTCGACCCCGCCGCTACACCGACAGCGCCCGCCCGCCCTGCGCGATGCGCCACAGCGACGGCAGGCTCACCACGGCGTCGAGCGGGGGAACCACGGCCTGCGGGTCCAGGCCCGCCAGCCTGACCGCCGTGTCGCAGGCGACGACGCGCACGCCGAGATCGCGCCGCGCCTCGCCGAGCGTCGCGTCGAGCGGGGGCACGCGGACCGCCGCGGCGTGGGGCGGCGCGCCCTCGCCGAAGCGGCCGCCCGCGAAGGCGCGCAGCGCCTCGCCGAAGAGCGCGAGGTGCACCGCGTCGCCGAGGGCCGCCGCGGTGATCGCGACGCTCACCGCGAAGTGCCGCGCGTCCCAGTCGGCTGCGCGCAGGAAGATGACGAGAGGTCCCGACACGTGGCTACCGCCCGAACAGCTTGCCGAACAGGCCCCTCTTCTCGCGGGCCGCCCCGGGCGCCACCGCGGGCGACGGGACCGCCGGCGCGGGCCCAGGCTGCGCCGGTCTCGCGGCGGGCGCGTCCGGCGCGCGCCCGTCGATGGGCCGGGCCCCCCGCGGTGGGACCGGCACCTCGGGGAGCCGGAGCTTCTGGCGGAGCGAAGCGGGGGTGTCGATGGTCGCGAGCTGGACCGCGGTCACCTTCCCCGTCGCGAGCTCGCGCGCGCTCACGGAGAGGATGCCCTCGTTCCCCAGCGCGAACTCGATGGCCACCTTGACCGTCCCGCGCGGCCGCGGGGGCAGCCCGCCGACGCGCACCGTCCCGAGGTACTCGCACTCCGTCACCTGCGCCGCGTCGCCCTGGAACACGGGGACCTCGATCTCCACCTGTCCGTCCTTCACCGTCGTGAGCTCGTAGGATCGCTTCAGCGGCAGCCGCGTGTTGCGCGGGAGCACCGGCACCATGCGCCCGCCGGGGAGCCCCACGCCGATCCCCATCGCGAGCACGTCGATCAGCACCACCGAGTCGATGCGCGCCTCGGAGTCGGCGAGGAGCGCCGCTCCGATCGCGACCGCCTCGTCGGGGTGGACGGCCTTCGACGGCTCCTTCCCCAGCTCCTCGTGGATGCGGCGCCACACGAGCGGCATCCGGCTCTGCCCGCCGACGAGGAGCACCTCGTGGATGTCGTCGCGCGACAGCCCCTTCGCCGCGAGCACCTCCCGGCACACCTCGACGGTCCGGTCCACGAGCCGGGCGGTCAGCCGCTCGAGCTCGGCGCGCGTCACCGTCACCCGCAGGTCCACGTCGCGATCCTGGGCGTCCTTGCACAGGTACGGCACGTGGGCCTCCGCCGACTCGCGCGACGAGAGCGCCACCTTCGTCTCCTCGGCCGCGTCGCGGATGCGCTGCCAGACGACGCGATCCTGCGGCGGCGCGAAGCCGTGCTCCTGCATGAAGGCGTAGACGAGGTGGTCGACGAGCTGGCTGTCGAAGTCCACGCCGCCGAGGAAGGTGTCGCCGCCGGTGGAGACGACCTCGTAGACGTCGCCCTGGATCTCGAGGACGGAGGCGTCGAACGTGCCGCCGCCCAGGTCGTAGACCAGGACGCGCTTGTCGAGGCCCTTCCCGAAGCCGAAGGCGAGCGCGGCCGCCGTCGGCTCGTTCACGATCCGCTCGACGTGGAGGCCCGCGAGCTGTCCCGCCTCGCGGACGGCGTGGCGCTGGTGGTCGTTGTAATAGGCGGGCACCGTCACCACGGCGCGGTTCACCTCCTCCCCGAGCGCCTGCGAGGCCATCGCGCGGATCTCGCCCAGCACGTACGCCGCGACCTGCTGGAGCGAGAACACGCGCCCGGCGAAGCGCACCGCCGCCGTGCCGCCGGGACCCTCCACGATCTCGTAGTGGAAGCGGTCGCGGCACGCCTGCACCGTCGGGCTCGCGAAGGGGCGGCCGACGAGCCGCTTCGAGCCGTAGACGGTGTTCTTCGGGTTGATCACCATCTGCGCCTTCGCCGGCTGGCCGACGAGGAGCCGGCCCTGCGCGTCGTACGCGACGATGGAGGGGATGGTGGTGTAGCCCTGGCGCGACGCGAGCACGCGCGCCTTCGCGCCCTCTGCGATCGCGGCGCAGGAGTTCGTCGTGCCGAGGTCGATGCCGATGATCCGCTTCGACTTCGGCGGCAGCGGCCGCGCCGGCGGCTCCGCGGCGGCGGGCGCCGCGGGCGCTCGCGTCGTCGCCTGCGCGGACGCGGCCAGGGCGCGCCCGGCCTCGGGCGGGCGCGGCGGCTCGTCGCTCTTGGCCTCGACACCGCGCGTCGCGACGACGAGCTCGACGAGCGCCCGGCTTCCGGCGTCGAGCTCGGTGAACTTGATGCCCATGCCCGGCGCCCGCGAAGGCTCTCCCGGCGCGGAGGGCGGCGTCGTCCACCTCACGACGCCGCGGCCGCGGACCAGGTGCTCGCCCGACTGGAGCTGGAGATCGAAAGCGAGCGGAGTGCCAGGCGGCTTCGGATCGCGCGTGCGGACGAAGATGCCGCCGCGCGAGATGTTGAGCGCGTAGCGCTCGATGAACTCGTCGACCGAGCCGAACGCGAGCCTGAGGCCGAGCGTCGCCTCGACGCGCGGCTCGCGCCGCTTTTCGTCGGTCATGCGAAGATTGTACCCTGGTGGGCCAGGGCGCGCCCTCCCCTCCCCTGTGCGATAAGAGGGGTCTTTCTAAGAGGGGCTCGACCGAGGATCGTGAACACGACCGCGCGACCAGCGGGGGAGGCACCACGTGAAGCCCAAGAAGACGAACATCGCGCCTGCGAGCGGGCGCCTGGCGCTCCTCCTCCCGGGCATGGGCGCGGTCGCGACCACGCTCATCGCCGGGGTCGAGGCGATCCGCCGCGGCCTGGCGCCGCCGATCGGCTCGGTCACGCAGATGGGACGCATTCGCCTGGGCAAGCGGACCGAGGGGCGGTCACCTCTGGTGAAGGAGCTCGTCCCGCTCGCCGCGCTCGAGGACGTGCGCTTCGGCGGCTGGGACGTCTTTCCCGACTCCGCCTACGACTCGGCGGTGCACGCGAAGGTGCTCGAGCCGGACCTGCTCGAGCAGCTGCGCGAGCCGCTCTCGGCGGTGAAGCCGATGCCGGCCGTGTTCGCGCCCGAGTACGTGAAGCGGCTCCACGGCACGCACGTGAAGAAGGGAAAGTCCAAGCTGGAGCTCGGCGAGATGCTGCGCGCCGACATCCGGGCCTTCATGAAGGCGGAGGGCTGCGAGCGCGCCGTCATGCTGTGGTGCGCCTCGACGGAGGTCTACATCGAGCCGTCGGCGGTGCACGGCGACCTGGCCGCCTTCGAGAAGGCGCTCGCGAAGAGCGACCCCGCCATCGCGCCCTCCATGATCTACGCATGGGCGGCGCTGAAGGAGGGCGTCCCGTTCGCGAACGGCGCGCCCAACCTCACCGTCGACGTCCCCGCCCTGCAGCAGCTCGCGAAGGAGCAGCGCGTCCCCGTGGCCGGGAAGGACTTCAAGACCGGTCAGACGCTCATGAAGACGACCATCGCGCCCATGCTGAAGGCGCGCATGCTCGGCCTGCAGGGCTGGTTCTCGACCAACATCCTCGGTAACCGCGACGGCGAGGTGCTCGACGATCCGGGCAGCTTCAAGACGAAGGAGGTCTCGAAGCTGTCGGTCCTGGAGCACATACTCCAGCCGAAGCTCTACCCCGACCTGTACGGCCACTTCGACCACAAGGTCACGATCCACTACTACCCGCCGCGCGCCGACAACAAGGAAGGCTGGGACGCGATCGACATCGTGGGCTGGCTCGGCTACCCGATGCAGATCAAGGTCAACTTCCAGTGCCGCGACTCCATCCTGGCGGCGCCGGTGGCGCTCGACATCGCGCTCTTCATGGACCTCGCGGCGCGCGCCGGGATGAAGGGCATCCAGGAGTGGCTCTCGTTCTACTTCAAGAGCCCGATGCACGCCGAGGGGCTCTACCCCGAGCACGACCTCTTCATCCAGCAGTCGAAGCTCAAGAACACGCTCCGCCACCTCGCGGGCGAGGAGCTCATCACGCACCTCGGCCTCGATTACTACGAGAGCGAGGCGTGAGGTAGGCGGGAGACGAGGCGGGCGGGCGTCCGGGAGCGCCGCGTCTCGCGCGGCGCCCCGGTGGGTCGAGCCGGGGCCACACGTTGCGCGGCGCCATCGCTGGATTATTGCAGCGAAGCCGGCCAAGGAGCTTCCATGCCCTACATCGTCGCGGCGCCCTGCATCAAGTGCAAGTACACGGACTGTGTCGAGGTGTGCCCGGTCGACTGCTTCTACGAGGGGCCGAACTTCCTCGTCATCCACCCTGACGAATGCATCGACTGCGGCGCCTGCGAGCCGGCGTGCCCCACCAAGGCGATCTTCCCGGAGGAGAGCACCCCCGAGAAGTGGAAGGAGTACGTCGCGCTCAACGCCGAGCTCGCGACGAAGTGGCCGAACATCACCGAGAAGAAGGACGCGCTCCCCGACGCCGACGCGTGGAAGGACAAGGAGAAGACGCGCGACATGCTCGAGGGCGCTTAGACAACATCGCCTAGACGCCATTTAGACGCGTCGGGCCCGCCACCGCCCCGCGGACCGGATGAGCGCGGGGACGGGGGCGGGCCCGGGCAAGCCATCTCGCCGGAGCGGCTCCTAGGCCTCGCCTCCCGGCTCCTGGACGATCTGGAGCCCGTCGCCGGCGCGCGATACGGTCATCGCCGAGATCACTCGGCACGCGAGGCACACGCCGCGCGCGCTGCCCGGGGTGAAGCGCGCGGCGAGCGGGCCGCCGCACGCGACGCACGCGTTCGGCAGCTCCAAGTCGTGGACCATCGTCTCCTGCTGCAGCTCCGTGTTCATGCGACATGGGTAACGCGTGCCCGGCTCTTGGCAAGCGGGCGAACTGGTCCCTTGCGCCCGGATGGAGCCTTTGCTAGATAAGGCCGGCCGCAAGCCCAGGTGGTGGAACTGGTAGACACACCATCTTGAGGGGGTGGCGCCGTAAGGCGTGCGAGTTCGAATCTCGCCCTGGGCACTCCGGAAAAAAGGAAAGGGGACTCGGTGACCCGAGTCCCCTTTCTCTTTCGTCCGCGGAGCGGCTCGCTACTTCGCGGGCGCCGGGGCAGGCGCCACCGGCTGCTGGCTCTGCGGCGGAGCGGGCGTGGTCGTGCCAGCCGGGGCGCCGGGCGACGGTGGCGCCGCGGGCGGAGGAGCGTTCGGACGGCCCACCGGCGCGACATCCGGCCGGACGACCGAGCTCGTGTGCGACGCGTGATAGGCGAGCGCGAGCGAGGTCATCATGAAGATGGCCGCGCAGGCGCTCGTGACCTTGCCGAGGAAGGTCTGCGCGCCGCGGCCGCCGAAGACGGTCTGCGAGCCGCCCCCGAACGCAGCGCCCATGCCCCCGCCCTTCCCCGCCTGGAGCAGGATCACGAGGATGAGCACGACGCAGACGACGATGTGGAGGACGGTGACGAGCGTGATCAACGGAGTGCACCTTTCACGATCTGCGAGAAGTCGGGCGCCTTGAGGCTCGCGCCGCCGACGAGCGCGCCGTCGACGTCGGGCTGCGCCATGAGCTCGGCGGCGTTGTCCGCCTTGACCGAGCCGCCGTACTGGATCCGGACCTGATCCGCGGCGCCGCCCGCCAGCTCGCGCAGGAGCGCGCGGAGCGCGGCGTGGACCTCCTGCGCCTGCGCGGTGGTGGCGGTCTTCCCCGTGCCGATGGCCCACACCGGCTCGTAGGCGACGGTGAGCCGCGCGACGTCGGCGGGCGAGAGCCCCTGGAGCGCGGCGCGGACCTGCCGCGAGACGACCTCGAGCGTCCTGCCCGCCTCCCGCTCCAGCAGCGTCTCGCCCACGCACACGATCGGGAGGATCCCGGCCTGGAGGAGCGCAGCCGCCTTCTTGCGGACGCCCTCGTCCGTCTCGCCGAAGAGCTGGCGCCGCTCGGAGTGCCCCACGATGCAGTGCTTCACGCCGAGGTCGGCGAGCATGCCCGCGGAGATCTCGCCCGTGAAGGCGCCCTGCGCCTCGAAGTGGACGTTCTGCGCCGCGACCTCGATGCGCGTGCCGCGGGCCGCCTCCACCACCGCGGCGAGCGCCGTGAACGGCGGCGCGACCGCGACCTGGACCTTGCCCGCCACCTCCGCGACGAGCGGCGCGAGCGCGCGCACGAGGTCGCGCGCCTCGCCGGCCGTCTTGAACATCTTCCAGTTGCCGCAGACGAATTTGATGCGCGCCATGGGCTACTCCTCCAGCACCTGGATGCCGGGGAGCTCGCGCCCCTCGAGGAACTCGAGGCTGGCGCCGCCGCCCGTGGACACGTGCTTCATCTTCAGGACGAGCCCCGCCTCCTCGACCGCCGCGGCGCTGTCGCCGCCGCCGACGACCGTCACGGCCGGCGACTCGGCCATCGCCCGCGCCACGCCGAACGTGCCCTCGGCCCACGGCTTCTGCTCGAACAGGCCCATCGGGCCGTTCCAGAACACCGTCTTCGCGGACAGGACGCGCTGGCGGTATCGATCGAGCGTCTTCGGGCCGATGTCGAGGCCGATGAGGCCCTCCGGGATGGAGCGGTCGTTCACGACCTCGCGCTTCGCGCTCTCCTTCGCCTCCGCCGCGCAGACGTGGTCGACGGGCAGGAGGAAGTCCACCCCCTTCGCCTTCGCCTTCTCGAGGATCGACCGCGCGAGGTCGAGCTTGTCCTCCTCCACCTTGCTCTTCCCCACCGCGACGCCCTGGGCCTTCAGGAACGTGTAGGCCATCGCGCCGCCGATACAGACCGCGTCGGCCTTGGAGAGGAGGTTCTCCAGCACCTTGATCTTGTCCGAGACCTTGGCGCCGCCCAGGATCGCGACGAACGGCTTCGCGGGCCGCGCGAGCGCCTTGCCCAGGTACTCGACCTCCTTCTGGATCAGGAAGCCGGCCGCCTTCTCCTTGACGAACTTCGCCATCCCGGCGGTGGACGCGTGAGCGCGGTGCGCCGTCCCGAACGCGTCGTTCACCCACACGTCGGCGAGGCTCGCCAGCTCCTTCGCGAACGCCTCGTCGTTCGCCTCCTCCTGCGGGTGGAAGCGGAGGTTCTCCAGGAGCAGCACCTGGCCGTCCTTGAGCTCCCGGACGAGCTTCTTCACGCCGTCGCCCACGCAGTCGTCGGCGAAGATCACGTCCTGGTCGAGCAGCTGCTGCAGCCGCTCGGCGACCGGCAGGAGCGTGTACTTCTTCCGGTCCTCCGGCTTCCCCTTGGGGCGGCCGAGGTGGGAGGCCAGGACCACCTTCGCCTTCCGGCCGAGCGCGTACCTGATCGTCGGGAGCGCCGCGCGGATGCGCTGGTCGTCCGACACCTTGCCCTGCTCGTCGAGCGGGACGTTGAAGTCGACGCGGATGAAGACCCGCTTCCCCCCGAGGTCGAGGGCGTCGATGGTCCTGAGCGCCATGGCGAAGGCCTACTTCGTGAGGTACTTCGCGACGTCGATGAGGCGGTTCGAGAAGCCCCACTCGTTGTCGTACCAGGCGAACACCTTCGCGAAGGTGTTGTCGATGACGAACGTGCTGGTGGCGTCGAAGATCGCCGAGTGCGGGTTGTGGTTGTAGTCGATGGAGACGGTGGGCTCCTCCGAGTACTGGAGGACGCCCTTCAGCTTGCCCTCGGCGGCCGCCTTGAACGCGGCGTTGATGCTCTCGGCCGTGGCAGCCTTCTCGAGCTCGACCGTGAGATCGACCAGCGAGACGTTCGGCGTCGGGACGCGCACCGCGGTCCCGTGCAGCTTGCCCTTCAGCTCCGGGATGACCTCGGCCACCGCCTTGGCGGCGCCGGTGGTGGAGGGGATCATCGAGAGCGCGGCGGCGCGGGCGCGGCGCAGGTCCTTGTGCGGCAGGTCGAGCAGGTTCTGGTCGTTCGTGTAGCTGTGGATCGTCGTCATGAGGCCGCGCTTGATGCCGAAGGCCTCGAGCAGGATCTTCGCCACCGGCGTGAGGCAGTTCGTCGTGCAGGAGGCGTTGGAGACGATCTTGTGCTTCGAGCGGTCGAGCTTCTCGTGGTTGATGCCGTACGCGATCGTGATGTCGGGGTTCTTGGCCGGGGCCGAGATGAGGACGCGAGGCGCGCCCGCCTTGAGGTGGTTCTCCGCCTTCTCGCGCTCGGTGAAGAGGCCCGTCGCCTCGATGACGAGGTCGATCTTGTTCGCGGCGTGCGGGAGCTCGCCCGGGTTCCTGATCGCGGTGACCTGGATCTCCTTCCCGTTCACGACGATGGACTTGTCGGTCGCCTTGACGTCGGCGTCGAGGACGCCGTGGACGGAGTCGTACTTGAGCAGGTGGGCGAGCGTCTTCGTGTCGGTGATGTCGTTGATCGAGACGAACTCGACGTCCTTGTCCCCGCGCTCCAGGGCCGCGCGCACCACGCAGCGACCGATCCGACCGAAACCGTTGATAGCGATGCGCGCCATGTACGAGTGCCTCCCGAGGGCGTGGATGCCGTGTGTGGGTGTGGGAACCGGCCGCGTAAACTACTTGCAAGGCCGCGTGCAGTCAACGGAAATTCCGAGACCAACCAAAGACAGGCGGCGCCGATTTCTCGGCGCCGCCTCGACCCCAGCCGCGCGCTGGACTCAAAAGTTTTCGACGCGCTAGGCGCTCGCCCGCACCTCGTCCTGGGAGTCGCCCGCCCGCGCTGCCGCGGCGGCGTTGGCGTCGCGGAGGTCCTGCGTCACGAGATCGATGAGCTCGGTCGTGAGCCCGAGGATCTGGTTCGCGGAGTAGCCGTTGCCCCGGAGCTCCTTGAACAGCGACTTGGCGAGGATCTTCGTTCCCTTGTTGTCGAGCATCGACGGAATCATGGCTTCTGTTCTCCAAGCAACCGTGGACGGGTCAGCGAGCGCGGCGCGATCGGGTGAGCGACACCCTGTAGCAACACGCGCGCCATGAACCTCTGACGCGCCACGACGGCAATGAATGCGGTACATTAGCGCCGCGCGAGGGAAGCGCGGACCCCAGTGGGAGCGCGAACGGCGCTTCGCAGTCGCACCTCGAGGGGTTGAAAGGCGCGTAGCACGCTTCGCACGGCTAAACTGCCGAACCCACACGAGGACTGAGGCCACCGCCGAGGCATGCGCTACCGCGTCCTGAACATCGGGCTCTGGGTCGACGAGGACGACGCGACGCTCGTTCGCCGCGCGGCCGAAAAGCTCGGCGTCTCGCCTGCGTCGCTCGCCGGGCTCTCGGTGATCCGCAAGTCGCTCGACGCGCGGAAGAAGGGGCACCCCCGCTGGCTCGTCAACGTCGAGGTCGAGATCGAGGGCGAGATCCGCGAGGGGCTCGCCGACGTGGTGCCCGCGCCGGTGCCCGAGCCCCCGCCGGTGCGCGTGAGGGCGCCGGAGCTGCCGCCCGTCATCCTGGGGGCAGGTCCTGCCGGCCTGTTCTGTGCGCACGCCCTCCTCGAACGGGGGGTGCGGTCGATCGTGGTCGACCGTGGGAAGCTCGTCGAGCCGCGTCGCCGCGACGTCACCGCGCTCATGCGCTCGGGCGAGCTCGATCCCGAGTCGAACATGAGCTTCGGCGAGGGTGGCGCGGGCGCCTACACCGACGGGAAGCTCGGCACGCGCATCCACCATCCCGCGGTGCGGAGAGTCGTGGAGCTCTTCGCGCACTACGGCGGCGTGACCCGCATCCTGTCCGAAGGCAAGCCGCACGTCGGCTCCGATCTCTTGCCGGGCGCCGTCTCCGCCATGCGCGAGGACCTCGAGCGCGGCGGGTGCGAGTTCCACTGGAGCGCCCGCGCGGTGGACGTGGAGCTGCGCGAGGGCCGCGTGCGCGGGCTCGTGCTCGCCGACGGCAGGACCCTGCCCTGCGATCGGCTCGTGCTCGCGCCGGGGAACAGCGCCCGCGAGCTCTTCGAGCTCTTCGCCGCGCGCGGCTGGCCCATCGAGGCCAAGGCCTTCGCAGCGGGGTTCCGCGCCGAGCACCCCCAGGCGCTCATCGATCGCATCCAGTACGGCCCGGCCGCCGGGAAGAGCGGGCTGCCGCCGGCGGACTACAAGCTCGCCGACAACCCCACCGTCGACGGGCGGTCGCGGGGCGTCTTCTCGTTCTGCATGTGCCCGGGCGGCGTGGTGGTCCCCACGCCGACGGAGCCCGGCCTGCAGTGCACGAACGGGATGTCGAACTCGCTCCGCAGCTCGCGCGTCGCGAACGCCGGGATCGTCGTTGCGGTGGGCCCGGCGGACTTCGAGGCGGAGGGCTTCACCGGCCCCCTCGCGGGCCTCGCCTGGCAACGCGCCTGGGAGGCGCGGGCGTTCGAGCTCGGCGGCGGGCACTACCGGGCGCCCGCGCAGCGGATCACCGATTACCTCGCCCGGCGGCCCGGCCAGCCCCCCGGACGGTCGTCCTACCCGCCCGGGCTGACGCACGCCGACCTTCAGGTGCTCTATCCGCAGGCCGTCCGCACCGCGCTGCATGCCGGGTTGCGGGGATTCGAGCGCCGCATGCACGGCTTCCTCACCGAGGAGGCGATCCTCATCGGGATCGAGTCGCGGACGAGCTCGCCATGCCGACTCGTGCGTGGGTCGGAGGACTACCAGTCGCCGGGAATGCGGGGGCTCTACCCGGCCGGTGAGGGGGCCGGCTACGCGGGAGGCATCGTATCGTCGGCGGTCGACGGGCTGCGCGTCTCGGACGCCATCTGCGCCGAGCTGGGAGCTGCCTGATGCGGTACGTGATCCGCAATCCGGATGGTGAGGAGCTGGTGTGCCCCAGCCTCGCCGACCTGCACGCGCTCTATACGCAAGGCTTCCTGGGCGACGAGGATCTCGTGCGCGCCGAGGGCTCGCTGCGGTGGGTGCCCGCGGGCTCGATGCCCGCGCTCCGCGGCGTGAGGGAGCGCAAGGCCGACCCGCGCAAGATGGCGCTCGTGCTCGCGGCCTCCCTCGTGCTCGCGCTCGCGCTGGCGCTCCTCGTACGAGGATCGCACTAGAGTGCGCCTCATGACCTGCCGCCCTCGCGCGTGCGCGCTCACCGCTCTCGCGCTCCTCGCGGCCTGCGGCAGCTCGCCGTCCGGCGGCGCTCCCGATGCAGGTCAGCCGGTCATCCCGGGGAGCGGGGCGCCGGCCGTCCAGAGCTTCAGCCCGGACGTCCCGGCGTGGCGCGGCGGCTGCTTCCTCCAGGGCGATCCGGGCAAGATCGTGAACGCGTCGCCGTCACCGGACGTCCGCCCGTTCGGGCACGCGTTCGACTGCGTCCCCGGCCCGGGTGGGCTCGTCTACCTCGACCGCTACGATCCGGTGGCCGGCACGGGCGACGTCACCGTGCTCTCGTCCGCGCCCGGGTCGGTGCCGGTCGTGATCGGCGCGAACGGCGGCGCGGGCGGGATCGTGAACGGCAGCACGGGCGCGCGCTTCGACGACGCGCAGGCGCGCGTGTTGACGCTCCAGGACGTCTCGTTCGTCACGGGCCAGCTCGTCGTCGCCGACCTGCCCGGCGGCGCACCGGCCGTCGTCGCGAACCACGTCCGCGTGGAGAATTACGACTTTCTGGCGGACGGCGGCGCCGTGTACGTGGACAACTACAGGGCGACCTCGCGCACGGGGGACCTCTACTACTGGACGGCGGGCGCGGCGCCCCAGCTCGTGGCGTCGCAGGCTTCCCGCTTCGATTTCGTGATGTACCGGCTCGCCCCGGCCCGCGACCAGGTCGCGTTCCTCACTGGCTGGACCGCGACCGCCGGCGGCGACCTCTTCGTGCAGACGCTGCCGCCCGGGGCGCCCGCTGCGCGGCTGGCGGCGGGTGTGGACCGGATGAGCTGGACCGCGGACGGACACCTCGTCTACCTGGTCCGGAGCTCCGACGGCGTGACGTTCGCGCTCTGGATCGCGGGCGCCCTCGCGCCGCTCGCCGCCTCGGTGAGCTCGGCCGACGTCGTGGGAAACGACGTCGTGTACGCGACCGGGTGGGACATCCTGTCGCAGCAAGCCACTCTGCACGTCAGCCCCGTGCCCGCCGGAGGCGATCTGCTGGCGGGCGCTTCCCCCGCCTCGCTCGCCTACGGGCTCTCGGCGACGGGGCAAGGCGCGAGCGCGCTCGCGTACGTCCTGCGCAGCGCGGCCGACCCGTTCACGGGCGACCTCTCCGTCGCGGCCCTCACGAGCACCAGCGCCTCGGCGACGCCGATCGACGCGGGAGTCAGCGCCGCCGCCGGCTTCGGCTTCGCTCCGAAGCGCGGCTTCGTCGCCTACGCGCGCGGCTTCGAGAACCCGCAATCGCCCGGCAGCGCAACGCCGCAGCCGGGCATCGCGAGCGAGCTGAAGGTCGCTGCCGTGGGATCGCCGCCGGCGCCGTTCGTGCTCGCCTCGAGCGCGTCGGTTCAGCGGATCGCGTGGGATCCCCAGGAGCAGTGGGTGGCCGGGATCGGGAGCTTCGACGCGGCGTCGAACCGCGGCGACCTCGCCGTGAAGGGCACGGCCGACGGCAAGGACCTCATCGCCCAGCCGCTCCAGCGCGTCGGAGCGTCGGCCTTCGACTTCGGCGTGGACGGTCAGGCGCTCGTCGCGATTCGCGAGTGGGACGACGCCCTGCAGCGCGGCGAGCTCGTCCTCCTGCTCACGTCGGGTGCGACCGCCTGGCAGCCGACCGCGATCGATTTCGACGTCACGTTCTACCTGCCACCCCACGGCGGGCGCGTGATCTACGGCGTGCGCGGCGGTGGACGCGACGGGCTGTGGCTCGGGGGCACGCCGTGAGAGGGCTGTCCAGGACGCCCGTCCCGTCGCCGCGGCGAGCGATCCGCGTCGCATCGCTTCGTTGCTCCTCCCTCACCTACCTTGCGGGTAGGCTCGGTCGTCGCGTCTCGCGCTGCTTGCGTCTCGCTCGCCTGGCTCGGTCCCGGGCATTCTGAACAACCCTGTGACCTCCCTCACGCGGGGTGATTCGCGCGTCGGTCCACTCGGAGCGCGAACGGAAGGTGGCAGCAGCTGATGACGATCAACCGCTACTTCTTCGCTCTTCCGTAGCTGTCCTCGAGGCGGACCACGTCCTCGACCTCGGGGGTCGACACCTCGAGGATGTCGCAGTCCGTGACGGCGACCATCCGGTGCTTCGTGCCGGGCTTGACGTGGTAGCTCTCGCCCGGCCGGAGCTTGTGCTCGGTGAGGCCCGACCCGTCTTCGTCGAGGACCAGCGTCAGGTCGCCGCTCCAGAGGTGGATCGTCTCGTCCTTCGCCACGTGGTACTGCAGCGAGAGCTGGTGCCCCGCCTTCACGTGCAGGAGCTTCCCGACGTAGCGGTCGGTCTGCGCCCACCAGAGCTCGTGTCCCCAGGGCTTCTCGACGCGCTTCGGCTTCTCGAAGGTGCGCATGCGGGCGGAATCCTAGCGTTTCACCTGGTGACCGTCACGATGCCCTGGACGCCGGCGCGCGCCAGGGTGGCGAGCTGGCGCTTCGCGGCTTCCTGCGAGTCGAAGGCGCCGATCTGGACGCGGTACCAGCGTCCCTTGCCCGGCACGTCGGCGCTCACGACGCGCGCGTTGCGCGCCGCGAGCCGTTTCGCGAGGCGCGCGGCGTCCTCGCGCCGGGGCGCCGAGCCGACCTGGATCGTGTAGGCGCCCTTCGGAGCGGTCGAGGCGGTCGGGGTCGGGGTCGGGGTCGCGGTCGGGGTCGTGGTCGGGGTCGTGGTCGGGGTCGTGGTCGGGGGTGTCGGGGGCGGAGCCACCGACTCCGAATGACGGCGAAGCCGGCGGCCGCTCGCGTCAGCGAGCGAAGGCGCCGCAGGCGCTGCCGCCGGGGTCGCGGTCGGGGTCGCGTTCGCCTCCGCCCTTCGCGGCTTCACCGTCTCCGCCAGCCCCCGTACCGCCTCCTCCATGATCCTGGTCGCCTCCTTGTGCGCCTCGCCCTTGGGCAGGTCGGCGGTGCGGCGGCGCAGGTCGTCGACGAGGATGGGCTGACCGATCACCACCTGGAGCTTCGCCGTCTTCGGGATGGCCGTGCCCGGCGGCAGCGCGTCCCGGGTGCCGTGGATGTAGAGGGGCAGCGTGTCCACGTTGCAGTGGAGCGCGAGGTAGCCGGCCGTCGGCTTGAACGCCGCGATCGCGCCGTCGCGCGAGCGCGTGCCCTCCGGAAAGATGAGGAGGTTCATGCCGCGCCGCAACGTCTCCACGGCGGCGCGGAGGCTCTTCCGCACGGAGCCGGACCGCTCCATCGGGATGAGGTTCGTGAAGTTTCCGAAGTAGGCGCGCTTGAGCGGCGTGTCGAAGAAGTAGTCGCGCGCCGCGAGCGCGGCGAGCTTCCCCCCCTGCTCGCCGAGCGCGATCTTCACGAGGCCCATGTCGAGGTGGCTCGAGTGGTTCGCGACGACGAGGAAGTTCCGGTCACGCGGGATGTGCGCCTCGCCCCGGACCTTCGTGTCGTAGAGGTCGTGATAGAGGACGCGCTGACCGGCGGCGAGGATGCGCCTCCCGAGGGCGGCGAGCGGCGCCGGCACCTCGACGTCGCCCGCCGGCGCCGCGGCGGGCTCGACGTGCGCGGGCGCCGCGTCCTGCTCGCCCCGGCGCGTCGCGGCGGCGACGGCGCGCGACAGCTCCGCGACGGTCTGGATCTGGTGCAGCCCTTCGGTGGCGACGGCGGGGACGCCCGCCTCCTCCAGCGCGGCCGCGAGCTCGGTCAGCATGAGCGAGTCGAAGCCGAGGTCGGCCGAGAGCTGGCTCCGGTGCGTGACCTCTCCGCGCGGGCGCCGCGAGACCTCCGCCAGGAGGTCGAGGAGCCACGCGTCCGAGCGGCCCTCGCGCGCCGCCTCGCGCACCTTCGCCCCCTTGTGCGCGGCCGCCTCGAGACGCTTCAGCTCGTCCACCACCCACTGCCGCTTCACCTTCCGGGTGGAGGTCTTCGGCAGCTCCTGGTCCGTGAGGTGCCACGCCTTGACGCGCTTCGCGAACGGCAGCGCGGCCGAGACCTTGCGGACGTGCTCGTCGAGCAGGCGGCGCACCTCGGCGCGGTCGCGCTCCTTCCAGGCGGGGACGAGCAGCATGGCCACGCGCTCGCCGTTCGCGTCGGGGAGGCCGACGACCGACAGCTCCTTCACGAGGTCGTCCGACTTGTAGAGCTCCTCGATCTCGTCCGGGTAGACGTTCTTCCCGTCGGCGTCGATGATGACGTCCTTCTTGCGGCCGACGAGCGTGAGGCGCCCCTCCTCGTCGAGCCGGCCGAGGTCGCCGGTGTGGAGCCAGCCGCCCTCGAGGACGCCGCCGGTGAGCTCGCGGTCGATCTCGGGCGCGCCGGCGCCCGCCTTCCAGTAGCCGAGCATGACGTTCGGCCCGCGCGCCAGCACCTCGCCCACGCCGGTCGAGTCGGGCTCGTGGATCCGGAGCTCGATCCCGGGGAGCGGCTTGCCCACCGTGCCGGTCGCCGGGCCGTCCTCCGGCGAGGAGACCGCCAGGACCGGCGCCGCCTCGGTGAGCCCGTATCCCTCGTAGAGGTCGAAGCCGAGCTCGTGGAACGCCTTCTGGACGTCGGGCGAGAGGGCCGAGCCCCCCGAGACGAGGATGCGGAGCCGCCCGCCCATCTTCCGGTGGACGGGCCAGAAGAGGAGCTTGCCGAGGTTCGCGCCGACGTCCTCGCGGAGCCGCGCGTTCGCGCCCATGAGCGCCTTCATCGCGCCCTCGACGAAGCCCGGCTTGGCCGACAGCTCCTGGGTGATGCGGCGGTGCAGGAGCGACCAGAGCGCCGGCACGCCGATCATGGCGGTGACGCGCCCGCTCTCGAGCGCGTCGCCGAGCGTGTCGGCCGTGAGCTCGTCGAGGTACTCGATCTCCGCGCCGCGCGAGAGCGGCACGAGCAGCCCGCAGGTGAACTCGAACGTGTGGTGGAGCGGGAGTACGGACAGGAGGCCGTCGCCGGGCCCGAGCTCGAACACGTTCGCGAGCTTCGCCACGAGCGTCGCGAAGTTGCGGTGCGTGAGCATGACGCCCTTGGGCGTCCCGGTCGTGCCGCTCGTGAAGATGATCGACGCGACGTCCTCGCCCGACGCGGCATAGCCGGGGGCGCGCGCGGCATCGCCGGAGAGCGCCTCGGCCAGCAGGATCGGCGCCGGGCCGGCGCCGCCGCCCCACGACCGGACCAGGTCGGGGAGGCGCTCCGCGACCGCCTCGGAGAGGAGGGCCGCCTTGGCGCCGGCGCTCCTCGCGAGGTTCTGGAGCTCCGCCGCGGACAGCTGCGCGTCCACCGGGACCGCGACGCCGCCGGCGCTCAGGATGCCGAAGAACGCGATCGCCCACTCGGGCCGGTTCTCGCTCGCGAGGAGCACGCGGTCGCCCTTGGCGATGCCGCGCGCCGCGAGCACGCCCGCCACCCGCCTCGAGAAGGCGCGCAGCTCGGCGTAGCTGAAGCGGTCCTTGCGCTCGCCGCTCATCCGGAGCGCCGTGCGGCGGCGGTGCGTCTCGCAGGCGGCCTCGAGGAGCTCGAGCAGGTCGCGGTGCTGCTTCACCGCGTGCACCTTCTTCTTCGACTCCTCCTCGAGCCCGGGGAAGACCCACTCCTCGAGGCCCTTCATGTGGACGTCGAGCCAGTAGTCGCGCCACTCGATCGCCTCCGGCGCCCAGGGCAGCTTCGCGCGGTCCGCCGGCTCGAGCCGCGCGTGCAGGGCGCGGATGTTCGCGCACCGGAAGACGTACCGGTTCTCCCACACGAACGGCATGAAGAGCTCCCAGAGCAGCTTCGTCTGGGCGAGCTTGCCCTCGACCTCGTCGAGCCGGTCGGCGGCGTGCGCCGCGAGCGCGCTCACGCGCGGTGCGCCCCAGGTGGGCGCCTGCTCGCGCAAGAGCTTGCTCGCCGCGTGGGCGAGCGCGGCGAAGGCCGGCGCGCTGAAGGTCTCGTAGTGGCGCCGCGAGACCGGGTAGGGCTCGAACCGCGAGAGCAGCTCGTTGACGAGCTTGTTCCCCTCCACGCGCTCCTTGAAGAACCGGCGCCGGTAGAGCCCGACCAGCTCGACGGCGCGGCGGACGCGGAACGGGTTCGCGTCGCCGGAGGCGAGGTGGTACACGCGCTGGGGGCTCCCCGCCACGGCCTCGGCCGCGACGGCGATGGTCCCGGTCGCGATGAGGTCGACCGGCACGATGTCCAGGATCGCGCGCCCGGCGGCGGGGTAGACGCGGTGGCCCTTGAGCCCGAGGAAGGCGAGGGGCGCGCTCGTGGTGAAGCCCTCGTTCCACCCCGGGAAAGGATACGCGAGCGCCGTCTCGACGATGGACGGCCGCACGATGGCGTACTTCACCCCGCTGCGCGCGATGGCCTGCTCGCCCAGGCTCTTCGTGTACGTGTACGTGTTGGGCCAGCCCCAGTGGCGGGCGCGGTCCATGCCGAGCTCGACCAGGCGCTGCGAGACCCAGAGGCGCTTCTCGCGGCCGACCGCCAGCCGCTCCGCCTTGTCCTCGCCCTGGCCGCCGCGCCCCTCGGCCTTGAGCCGCTCCTGGGCCCGCGCCCGCAGCTCGGAGAGGAGCGCCGCGTCGTCGGCGTCCTCGCGGACGCGGGCGATGCGCTTCGCGCAGTCGGCGAGCTCGCGGTCGAGGTCGAAGTCGCGCGCGTCGCGCGTGCCGGCCGTCGGGCGGCCCTCCACCCCTTCGCGTCGCGGGAAATAGCCCGAGATCTCCTCGTCCTCGAACACCACGCCGCTGCGGTTCCCCGCCACGAAGCAGGTCGAGACGTGGACGAGCGCCGCGCCGGTCGCCTTGCACACGTCGGCCGCGTGCTGCGCGCCGAGCACGTTGACGTGGACGGCGAGCTCGAGGGAGGGGTTGAAGTCGACGAGCCCGGCGCAGTTCAGGACGAGGTCGAGGCCCGGCATCGCGGCGAGGTCCGCCGCCGCGAGCCCGAGCAGCGGGTCGGAGACGTCGCCCGCCACCGGGGTGCACTTCTTCCGCATGAACGCGTCGAACCCCGCGCCGTGCTGGGCGCGGATCGGGTCGAAGGGCCGGCTCGGCGCCACCTTGTCGAAGAACCGCGCCTCGGCGGTGCCGCCCGTCCCCGGGCGCACCAGCACGAAGATCTTCCCGATCTCGGGGTATCGGTGGAGCAGCATCGACAGCGTGACCTTGCCGACGAAGCCGGTCGCGCCGGTGAAGAGGATGGTGCGGCCGCGCAGGGCGGAGGTGACGTCGAGGGGCGCTCGATCCTCCCTCGCCCCGCTCGCGGGGGCAGGGCCCGGGAGGTCGGCGCCGTTCAGCGGGCCGTTCTTCTTGTGTCCGCCGCTCATCCGAGGTTCTGCGTCATGACGATGGGCGGGTGGTGGAGCATCGCGATCTGCGCCCCGCGGCCGTGGACGGCGCGCGCCATGTCGATGGCGTCCGAGAGGCGTTCCGCGCTCTCCCAGCCCATCATGCGCGGGACGTGCTCGTTGTCCGCGCCCACCGCGATGATGCGCCCGTAGTGCCGGCGCCCGTTCTCGCCCCAGTACCACATGAAGAACGGGTGCGCGCCGTGGTAGGCGTTGCCGGTCCGGTAGAGGTGCACGTAGCTCGGGTTCTCGGCGAACTCGCGCTCGTACTTGGCCTCGAGCACCTTCGCGTCGCGCGTCTCGGGCAGGAGCCGGTGGAAGAACTCGATGTAGCTCGGGTGGTGGTCGGGGTCGAACTCGTCCGAGCAGGGGTGCGTCAGGATGAGCGTCCCGCCCGGCTTCACGAGCGGCTTGCCCCGGTAGAAGTTGAAGAAGTACCCGCAGGCCATCACCTGCACGAGCAGCGGGTTCAGGATCGAGTTCACGTTGTAGGGCGAGACGTAGGGGATGCCCATCACGCCGATGTCGGCCTGGAAGTCGACGTCGACCGCGTACTGCTCCCAGCTCTTCTGGAGGATCTTCGCGTGCGTCGGCTCGGTCTTGCCCGCGTGGACGGCGATCACCTCGTACGCCGCCGGCACCGCCTGGAACATCTTCCGCTTCGCGACGCGCGGCAGGTTGCGGAGCGCCGCGCGCATCCCGGCGAGCTTCAGCCGGTCGAGCTCGGTCCACGCCTCCTCGCGCTTCATGAGGAAGTCGAGCGGCCCCTCGAACATGCGGTTGTTGATGGTGGTCTCGACGTGGAACACGTTCATGTTCTCGTCGATGAGGCGCCCGATGCGGTTCACCGAGTGGTGCAGCTCGGAGCGCTCCGGGTCCATGTACGAGTCGCTCTTCCGGATGTGCTCCGGCGTGTGGTGCGCCTTCACGCCCTCGTAGTTCGTGAGCCCGGTGCCGACCGACTTGTGGCCGCCGTCCATGGGGACGAGGTTCAGGTTCACGTAGATGAGGAGGTCGGACTCCGCCGCGCGGCGGTTCACGACGACCTTCTCGCCGTGGCGCGTCGTGCCGAGCGTGACGAGGGCGTCCGGGTCCTCCGCGTCGTGGTGGTAGTAGCGATCCGGGAACCAGGCGTCGAAGATCTTCGCGCCCACCATCCGCTTCATCTCGGCCTGCGTCATGCGGCGGTGCAGGCAGATGGCGATGACGAGGTGCACGTCGTCCACGCCCGAGTCGGCGAGCAGCTCGAGCAGCACCTCCAGCACCTGCTGCCTCACGTCCGGCGTCTTCATGGGCGGCAAGGGCAGCGAGATGTCGTCGAGCGCGATGGTGACCTTCATCCCGGGCCGGAGCTGCGCGTGGAGCGGGTCGCAGCCCTCGGGGTGGTTGATGGCCCAGCGGATGGCGGACTTCACGTTCGGGAGCCCGGCGATGGGCGGCTTCGGGTAGATGACCTTCGTGCCGATCGGCAGGTCCTCGAGCAGGAGGTCCTCGCCCGAGAACAGGACGCGCGGCGCCGAGTCGCTGTCGATGGTGACGATCGACTCCGTCTGCTCGTAGAGCCGGCTGAGGCGGGAGACCGGGCGCATCGTTAACCCTCGAGGGTGTTGAGGATGGGCCACTCGTAGGCGCGGGCCACGTTGCGCAGGCGGAGATCCGGGTTCACCGCGGCCGGGTGGCCCACGACGGCGAGCATCGGGTAGTCGGAGAAGCTGTCGGAGTAGGCGTGGCTCTTGTCGAGCGCGAGCCCCTCGCGGACGCAGTAGTCGCGGATGATGACGGCCTTGTGCGCGCCCTCGACGATGGGAGGCACGACGCGCCCGGTGGCGATGCCCTCCACGAAGTGCATCCGGTTGGCGATGAGGTCGTCGGCGCCGAGGTGGCGCGCGAGATCGCGCACGGTGAAGTCGAGCGCGCCCGTCACGAGCACGATCCGGCACCCCGCCCGCCGCGCCTGCTCGACCAGCCGGGTCGTGCCGGGGTGGACGGCGGGCAGGAGGACGTCCTGGAACAGCTCCCGGGCGAGGACGACGAGCCGGTCCTCCGAGATCCCCCGGTACGAGTCGTAGAAGACCTCGTTGAAGATCTTGCGGTTCGCCTTGTCGAGCGCCCAGAAGAGCGGGATGCCGGCCACCGTCCGCGCCGTGCGCCACGCGGTCCCGAAGATGCTCCCCTGGTTCATGGCGTAGAACGCGAAGGCGTGGACGATGTTCGTCCGGACGAGGGTCCCGTCCACGTCGAAGAACGCGGCTCGCTTCGGTTCTGTCATGAGTCGTGCACGGTCTATGCGACGGCGCGCGCTCTTGTCAAAGCCCGTGACGCCCCGCGCGGGTGGATCCTACAGCCACCGGCGCTCGCGATAGTACCTCGCCGGCCGCGCCACGGAGTCGCCATCATGCGTGCCACTCTTCGGTGCGCCATCCGCCGGCACGCGCCCTCGGTCCGGGAGCCCTCACCGCCCTGACGGGCGAGCGACGGTTGCCCGGGACGATCGCGCAACCCTACCCTAAGTCACCGCCCGCACGGGGGGCCGCTCGCGGTCTCGACGTGTGCGCGGACGAGGAGGGGGAATGCAATGAGGTTTCTCAAGGCGCTGACGGTGGCAACGTTGCTGCTGGGCTATGGTGCGGCGCAGGCCCAGGCAGTCGAGGTACGGGATCGCCGTAACCCGGTCGCGGTGGTGGCGACCGACACGCTGTGGGGTGGCCTCGCCGGAGCGGCCGTGGGCGGCGGCATCATCGGCTACCGGATGGGCATCCAGAACAACCCCGGCTACGACTGGGGCCCGGTGCTCGCGACGGGGATCGGGATCGGTCTCGGCGCCGGCCTGCTCCTCGGCATCATCGATGCCGCGTCGGGTCCTGGCTTCGGGATGATGAACGGGCCGGTGAGCGACGGGATGGCGCTCCGCGAGCAGCGGCCGGCGGATCTGAGCGGACAGGTGGCGGTGCCGCTCAAGATCGGCCGCTTCTGACGGTGAGCGGGGGGTCCGAGGCGGCCGGGGCCGGTTGCGCCCCGGCCGCCTCGTCCATGCTGGGGGCGGGTTTGAGACCGGCCCGCCGCCCGGGCACGATGCGGGCGCATGCCAGCGCCCCTCCGAGCGCGCGGGGAGCACCTCCTGCGACAACTGGGTGGATGTGCGCCGGGCGGCGCCTCCGGGCTGACATCCGGGCCCGAGTTGGTGTAGGAAGATGCGCCGCTTGGCGCGCCACCCAGGGCGCGCGCTCCTCATCCCCAGACGCACAAGGAGACGAAGGTGATCGACGCTTATCTGAAGCACGAGGCGGAGCGGAAGGCCCTCGGCATCCCCGCGAAGCCGCTCGACCCCGAGCAGACCCGCGCGCTGTGCAAGCTCATCGAGGACCCGCCAGCCGGCAAGGAGGCGTTCCTGCTCGGCCTGCTCGAGAACCGCGTCTCGCCGGGCGTCGATCCGGCCGCGGAGGTGAAGGCCGCCTTCCTGGCGGACGTTGTGCGCGGCACGCGCCGCTCGCCGCTGGTCACGAAGAAGGACGCCGTCCGCATCCTCGGCACCATGTACGGCGGCTACAACGTGACGCCGCTCGTCGAGGCCTTGAAGGTGCCCGAGCTCGCCGACGAGGCGGCGCGCGCGCTCAGCTTCACGACGCAGGTCTACGACGGCTTCGACGGCGTGGTCGCGCTCGCGAAGACGAACGCGGCGGCGAAGCGGGTGGTCGAGTCCTGGGCCAAGGCCGAGTGGTTCACGCAGCGGGCGGGCGTGCCGGCCGAGGTGACCGTCAAGATCCTCAAGGTGGACGGCGAGATCAACACCGACGACTTCTCGCCCGCAGGCGACGCCTCGACGCGCCCGGACATCCCGCTCCACGCGCTGGCCATGGGCAAGACGCGCTTCCCGGGCGGGCTCGCGAAGATCGCCGAGTTCCGCGCCGCCGGCTTCCAGGTCGCCTTCGCCGGCGACGTGGTCGGCACCGGCTCCTCGCGCAAGAGCGCCATCAACAGCGTGCTCTGGCACATCGGCGAGGACATCCCGTTCGTCCCGAACAAGCGCCGCAACGGCGTGATCCTGGGCGGCGTCATCGCTCCCATCTTCTTCAACACCGCGCAGGACTCCGGCGCGCTGCCGCTCAAGCTCGACGTGACGAAGCTCAAGACGGGCGACGTCGTCGTCATCGACACGAAGAAGGGCGAGGTCCGCACGCAGGCGGGCGAGGTGGTCTCGACGTTCAAGCTCGCGCCGAACACGCTGCCCGACGAGTACCGCGCAGGCGGCCGCATCCCGCTCTTCATCGGCCGCGCCCTGACCGAGCGTGCCCGCAAGGCGCTGGGCCTCCCGCCGACCGACCTCTTCGTGAAGCCGGTGAACCCGGCCGCGAAGCCGGGCCAGGGCTACTCGCTCGCGCAGAAGATGGTGGGCAAGGCCTCCGGCGTCGCCGGCGTCCTCCCCGGCACGGCCTGCGAGCCGAAGATGACGACGGTGGGTTCGCAGGACACGACGGGCCCGATGACGGCCGACGAGCTGAAGGAGCTCGCCTGCCTCAAGTTCGCGGCCCCCATGTTCATGCAGTCGTTCTGCCACACGGCGGCGTACCCCAAGGCCGCCGACGTGACGATGCACAGGACGCTGCCCGCGTTCGTGCAGGAGCGCGGCGGCGTCGCGCTGCGGCCTGGCGACGGCGTCATCCACTCCTGGCTCAACCGGCTGCTCCTCCCCGACACCGTCGGGACGGGCGGCGACAGCCACACGCGATTCCCGATCGGCATCAGCTTCCCGGCCGGCTCCGGCCTCGTCGCCTTCGCGGGCGCGGCCGGGTTCATGCCGCTCGACATGCCGGAGAGCGTGCTCGTGCGCTTCAAGGGCAAGCTCCGGCCCGGCATCACGCTCCGTGACGTGGTGAACGCCATCCCGTACCGCGCCATCGAGATGGGGCTGCTCACGGTCCCGAAGAAGAACAAGAAGAACGTCTTCAACGGCCGCATCCTCGAGATGGAGGGCCTGCCGGACCTCTCCGTCGAGCAGGCCTTCGAGCTCACCGACGCCGCCGCCGAGCGCAGCGCCGCCGCGGCCTGCGTGGACCTCTCGGTCGCGAGCGTCGCGACGTACCTCCGCTCCAACGTGGCGCTCATGCGCAAGCTCGTGGCGGACGGCTACGGCGACCCGAAGACGCTCGAGAAGCGGATCGAGCAGGTGGAGGCGTGGCTGGCGAAGCCGGAGCTGCTCCGCGCCGACAAGAACGCGGAGTACGCGGCGGTGATCGAGATCGACCTCGCCGCGATCGCGGAGCCGATCCTGGCCTGCCCGAACGACCCCGACGACGTGAAGCTCCTGTCGGCGGTCCAGAACACGGCCATCCACGACGTGTTCCTCGGGTCGTGCATGACGAACATCGGACACTTCCGCGCCGCGGGCGAGCTCTGGAAGGGGAAGAAGTTCAACCCCGCCGTCCGCACCTGGATCTGCCCGCCCACGCGGATGGACCAGCAGGAGCTGAAGGACGAGGCGTACTTCGCGGTGTACAGCGCCATCGGGGCGCGCATCGAGATCGCGGGCTGCTCGCTGTGCATGGGCAACCAGGCCCGGGTGCCGGACGGCGCGAACGTCTACTCGACGTCGACCCGCAACTTCGACGACCGCATGGGGAACGGCGCGAAGGTGTTCCTCGGCTCGGCCGAGCTCGGCGCGGTGGCCGTGAACCTCGGCCGCCTTCCCACGCCGGCCGAGTACTTCGCGCAGTACCAGGAGAAGATCGCGCCCAAGGCGGACCAGGTGTACCGCTACCTCCAGTTCGACGAGCTGGAGGAGTACAAGGGCCTGCGGATCGTGGCGTAGCCGGAGCCGCGCCGCCGAGACGTCCGGGCGCCGCCGCGGTCCTCGCGGCGGCGCTCTCGTTCGTGGGGGTCACACGTGCGCCGTGCTCTCCCAGGCGCGGGCGGCGATCCAGCGCTCGACGGTCTCGAGGTGGCGGTGCTCGTCCGCATGGCCGCGCCGGACGAGCTCGAGGTACGGCTCGGGGAGGGGCTTCGCGAGCGCGCGGGCGTACGCGACGGTCGCCACCTGCTCGTCGTCGCGCAGCGCGTGAAGCGCCGCCTCCATGCCCGCCAGCGCACGCATCGCGGTCATGCCGCCGAGGAGGCGCCCGCGCAGGTCCGGCTCCGGCGGCGCGCGCTCGTCGCCCAGCCCGGCGAGTGCCTCCGTGATCACCTCGACGTGACGCTGGTGATCGCGGCGCAGCTCGCCGAGCGCATCGCGCAGCGCGAGGACGCCGGCGGCGGCGATCACCTGGCCGTAGGCGTGGACGGCGTCGACGTCGAGCTGGACGAGCGCGCGGAGCTCGCCGCGGATCTGCTCCTCGGACATGGTCGAGAGCTCCCTGAACGAGAAGGTGTCGACGCGCCGCGCCGCGCGCACCGGGCGGGCGCCCGCCGGTTGCCACGCGCGCGGGCGATTTCTAGTTTTTGGACAACGAGAGAAGCGGGCCCGACGGATCGACGAGTTGCCACGAGCGGGTGGAACCGGGACATCGCGGGAGGATTGACCGGAACCGCCTCTTCCCACCAATTCCGAGCCGAGGGGGTCGGAGGACGCCCGACCCCCTCGCGTTCGCACGGGCCACGCCGAGCGCTTGATCGCAGGCGTCCCCGCGCCTAAACGGGCGAGCATGATTCGCGAACACGCGAGCGAAGCGAGCGCGCCGGGGCGCTGCCGGAGAGGCGGCGCATGCCGCCTGCGGGAGCGCACGGGACCCGGCGAGCAGGGAGGGGCCCCGACGAGCTTTGCTCGGCGGGGAGGGGCGCAGCCCCTTGCGAAATGGCTAAACGAGGGCGCGATTCGCGAACGCGAATCGCGAACCCTCGTTTAGCGTGCGCGCATGCACCGCGTCACGCAGATCGAGATCGTCGAGGACCGCACCGCCAGCTCGCGCTGCGACGAGGGGTTCCTGCGCCTGAAGCGGTTCAGGGCGCGCAACCGCCGCTCCGACGGAACCCTGTCGCCCGAGTACCCGATCGACGTCATCGACCGCCGACGCTCGACGCGGTCGCGGTGTGCCTGTGGGCGCGCGGCCCCGCCGGGATCGAGGTGCTGACCCGCCGCGGGCTCCGGCCGGCGGCCTACTTTCGCCGCGGCAAGGCGACCGTGCTGCCGGAGGGAGAGTACCTGCTCGTCGAGGAGCTGGTCGCGGGCGTGCTCGAGCCCGGCGAGGTGGGTCTCGAGGCCCTCCGCCGGCGCGCCGCCGACGAGGTCCGCGAGGAGACGGACCTCGAGGTCGCGCCCGAGGCGCTCGACCTCCTCGGCGCGCCGTTCTTCATGCTGCCTGGCATCGCCTCGGAGAAGATCCACCTCGTCGCGGGCGAGGTGGCGCGCGGCGCCGCGCCCGCGGTGCGGCCGGCGCCGGGCACCGGGGACGGCTCGCCGCTCGAGGAGGGCGCGGAGCTGCGCTGGCGCCCCCTCCGCGCCGCCATCGCCGCGTGCGAGGCGGGCGAGATCGAGGACGCGAAGACCGAGATCGCGCTGCGCAGGCTGGCGGCGCGGCTCGGGGCGTGAAGCTGCGTCCCGCGAACCGATGACGCCGTGATTGCCGGGAGCGCGTCGAGCGGGGATACTCGCTCCATGCCCGTGCTCGCCCCCGTGCTCGCCGCGCTCGCCCTCGCCGCCGCGCCACGCCTGCCCTATCCGGCGCCGCGCCTCCTCCAGCCGACGGAGAAGACGAAGTGCGACATGGGCGAGGTCCTCGTGATCGAGCCGGCCAAGGGCGAGCTGAAGATGAAGACGCCCGCAGGCATCGTCACGTACAAGGCGGGGCCCGACGTCCAGGTCTTCGACAAGGACGGGAAGCCCGTCGGGTCCATCTCAACGCTCGCCCCCGGCCAGAAGGCGCGCGTCTACTACGTCGTCGACGACGGCGCGCGCGCGGGCGAGATCGACCTCGAGTGACGGAGGGCACGGCCGGATCGCGCCCGGCCGCACCCTGCTGGCCCGTCGCGCTACTGCCGCGCGCCGGCCTCGGAGTGCATGCGGCTCACCGGGAACTCGGCGTTCTCCGAGTGGCAGATGCGGCACGTCTCCACGGGCGTGGTCGCCCCCGGCGGAATCTGCGTCATGGCGGTCGCGTGCGCGTGCGTCTCGGGGGTGTCATGGCAGGAGACGCACGCGGACGTGATGGGACCGATCTGCGCGGGGCTGCCGGGCACGTTCGCGAGGAGGCCGCCTGCCGCCACCGGCAGCGAGCCGTCCGCGTTCTGCGTGGCGGGGCCGATCTGCCAGGCGCGCGACGGAAGGGCGTCGGTGGGCAGCGAGTCGAGGGTGAACGTCGATGGGAGGTGGCAGAGCTTGCAGTTCGTGCGCGAGGACGGGAAGCGCACCTCGTCGAAGAAGTTCGCGCTGCCGCCGAAGCCGTAGATGACGAACGGCTTCTGCGTCACGAGCTCCTCGCCGGTGTGGATGGAGTGGATCATCGGCTTGAGGTGGATGGAGCGCTCCGGGAGCTTGTCGAGCGCCGTCGCCGTCGGGTTCGCCGGGCGCCGTGCGACGTCGCTGTTGTCGGGCGAGTGGCACATGACGCAGTACTGAGGGTCGTGGCGCGTCCCACCGTGCACCGAGAGCGTCTCGTGGCACACGTTGCAGTTCTCGAACGCGACCACCTTCCGCCGCAGCTGCGGCGCGCCCGTGCCCGAGACGTTGAAGTAGGCGACCGGGTTCACGCCGAAGTCGTTGAAGGTGGCGGTGGCGCCGATGTGGCCGAGCTTCCGCTCCTGGTTGGTGAGCGTGGTGTTCGTGCGGCGCGCCTCGAGGCCGGCCGCCCACGTCCCGGTCGCGCCCGCGGGGAGGGTGACGGGCGCGGCGTACTGGCCGGGGGTGGCGGTCGGCGTGGCGGCCGTCTTGACGTTCACGTTGACGATGTTGCCGTCGGTGCCCGATCCCGAGAAGTCGGGCTTGGTCGGCCCGGACACGTTGATGGCCGCCGACCCCAGCGTGGCGAGGCTCGTGACCGGAGAGCCGTCCTTGTTGGTGATGGTGAACGTCACGGTGGCGCTGCCCGCGGTGCCCGGGGTGCCCGAGGTCGGCGGGGTCGTGACGCTGACGGAGTCAATCTTGAGGGTGAGCGGGTTGAAGTCGGCCGACGCGAAGGGCGAGGTGTGGGCCTGCGTCATCAGCACGTCGGAGTGGCACGTCTTGCACTGGGAGTCATCGGTCTGCACGAGCCCGGCCACGCCGGCGTCCCCGGGGTTCGTCGCCTTCTGGTGGAGCACGTGGTACAGCGGCGGCGAGCCGTCCTGGAACCAGGACGAGTCGTGGCAGCTCTGGCAGGTGCGGCGCGACACCGCCGTCTTCCACTCGTCCGACTGGCTCCCGTACACCACGTTCCCCTGCGCGTCCTTGGCGGGCGCGTGGCACACGGCGCAGCCGCGCAGGTCGCGCGGGAAGCCGACGCCGGCCGTGATGGTGGGCGTCGCCGCCGCCGCCGCGGGATTGCGGTTCTTCACGACGGAGCCGTAGACGTTGTCGGAGCCGCGAAACCCGATGACGTGATAGGCCCACGTCTCGTCGTGCGCAGCGTTGGCCGCGACCACCGTCGGGAGGGCCTTGCCGCGGTGGATGCGGTGCACGAGGCGGCCGAGCTCGAGCGGGTTCAGCTTCGACGGGTCGCCCGTGTCGTTCGTGTCGGGGTCGACGAGCTGCGTCGTGTGGCAGGTGGCGCAGAGGCGGGTCTCGCGGCGGAACCCGCCGTGCGCCTTGAGCGTCGTGTGGCACGTGTTGCACGCCTGCGTCGAGACGAGGTCGCGCGGGGCCGGCGTCCCGCCGTTCGGCACGAAGTCGAGGATGCCGTTCGCGACGTCGTTCAGGTTCGCCGTGTTCGGGATGGGGCGCCGCTGGAAGACGGCGGCCCTGTAGGTGGCCGAGGCGTCATAGCCGTCCGGGAGCACCGCGGCGTAGGTGTAGCGATACTTCCCGCCGCCCAGGTTCTCGACCGTGCCGCTCGTCTCGGACGTGGGCTGGCTCGTCGACCCCTTCGCGCCGGTGACGGGCGCGAGGATGAGGCTCTGCCACGCGCCGATCCCGTTGTCGGGATCCTTCGAGAGGACCGCCAGCGTCCAGCTGCTCGCGACGTCGCCCGCGAAGGCGATCCCGCCACCGGCCGGGTCGGTGAGGGTGTAGTCCACCTGCACCTTCCGGTCCGCCGTGACGCGCGCCGCGGTGAGCGCCACGTTCAGGTTCTGTGCGGTGGTGCTCGGGGTGCCGCCCGGTCCCTGGGTGCCGGCGGGTCCGGCGGGCCCCGCGGGGCCGCGGTCGCCCTTGCAGGCGAGGATCCCGGCCCAGACGACGAAAGCAGCGAGGAGCGCGTCACGGAGCGTACGAGGCATGGGATCTCCGATCACCCACCGTGCACTTCAGAGAATGATCGCCGACGGGCAGTCGGCACAGGCCAGCCACGGGTTGGCGCGACTGTGACAGCGCGGGCGCAGGGGGGACAACGGGCGGGCTGCCGAGCGCGCGAGGAGGGGACGGGGAGGGTGGAGCACGTTTCCATTGCGCTCGCATGCGCAGCGCGCAACATTGCGCGAGGAAGAGGGGCCCGCGATGCGCAAGCCGAGGCCGTCCCGGGGACCGTCGAAGGCCACCCGCGTCGAGCGCGACACGATGGGCGAGATGATCCTCCCCGCCGACGCGCTGTACGGCGCGCAGACGGCGCGCGCCGTCGAGAACTTCCCCATCTCCGGGCTGTGCGCGCACCCCGCCTTCGTCGACGCGACGGTGCGGGTGAAGCTCGCCGCGGCGCGCGTCAACGCGCGCCTGAAGCTGCTCCCGGCGGCGAAGGCGAAGGCCATCGAGCAGGCCGCGCAGGAGGTCCTCGACGGCCGCTGGCGCGACCAGTTCCTCGTGGACGTCTACCAGGCCGGCGCCGGCACCTCGCACAACATGAACGTCAACGAGGTGCTGGCGAACCGCGCCTGCGAGCTCCTGGGCGGCCGGCGAGGCGACAAGGAGCTGGTGGACCCGAACGACGACGTCAACATGGCGCAGTCCACGAACGACGTCGTGCCCACCGCCATGCGGCTCGCGGCGCTCGATCTCGCCCCGCCGGCGGTCGAGGCGCTGCAGGGCCTCGCGGACACGTTCCAGGCGAAGGCGCGCGACTGGGACGGCGTCGTCAAGTCCGGGCGCACCCACCTCATGGACGCGACGCCCATCCGCCTCGGCCAGGAGGTGTCGGGCTGGGCGGCGGCGCTGCGCTCGACGTCGCCAAGGCGATCGCGCTGATGGCGGTCCATACGGGCGACGTGCTCGAATACGCCTGGGATCATCCACACGTCCGATCGATCGAGCACGATCTGCCGCACTTCGTCGCACTGCCGACGACCGCGGGCACCGGGTCGGAGGTCGGACGCTCGAGCGTGATTTCCGATGACAAGACCCACATCAAGAAGATCATCTTCTCGCCCATGCTCCTGGCGAAAGCCGTGTTCGCCGACCCCGAGCTGACGCTCGATCTGCCACCGCACATCACGGCGGCGACCGGCATGGACGCGCTCACCCACAACGTCGAGTCGTATCTCTCGCCCGCGTACCATCCGTTGTGCGACGGCATCGCTCTGGAAGGTGCACGCATCGCTGCGAAGGCGTTGCGGACGGCGGTGCGCGAGCCGCACAACATCGACGCCCGCTCGGACATGCTCATGGCGTCGATGATGGGCGCGATCGCGTTCCAGAAAGATCTCGGCGCAGTGCATTCGTGCGCGCACGCGCTCTCCACCATTGCCGACCTGCATCACGGGCTCGCCAACGGGATCATGATCGACCACGTGATGCGCTTCAACCTGCCCGCGGCCACGGCGAAGATGGCCGAGCTCGCTCGCGT